>RGXB01000057.1 GCA_010029555.1 bacterium | reverse complement strand
TTACTCATGTCTTTATCGGGAGCCGGGCTTTTAATTTTGAACCTCACAGGTATCTACCGTTTAAGAAAACAGGTTCTCTTTGTACAAGACTTTGATGTCCCTTCTTCAAATCTTGTCTCAAAAAAGGTTTGAATTTTGGACAAAAAAGTCTAATCCTGAAGCTCATTTTTAGGATATAAGAGCCTATTAGCAATCCAGGGACCGATCAGCGGAGGGATAAGCCCCATAAAAAAGACTACCGGATAAAAAATAGGAAAGTCGGGTTTGGGCACTAAAGAATAGATCAGGCTGATCACACCAATTAAAAAAAGGCAGATGACAGCGTTGATGCCCCGCTCGGCAAAAGGGAGGGGTAGATAGGCTCTACACGCTAGACCCGAATAAACTCCTAAACCAATAAAGCAGAGCTCGGTACTCCTGAGTAGAGTGGAGGTTTTTAAAAACAGAAGAATTATCACCCCAGAACCGAAAAAAAAATCTAAAAAAGGGGGGATTTTTTTTGTGATCGTCATGATAGGATCAATCGATTCATAATAGAGGGATAAAAAAGTAAGCCCGATGAGAAGACCCACGATCACATCTAAAGGGTAATGTACCCCTATATACAGACGGGAAAAACTTAAGAAAAAAAGCGCCAGTCCAAGTAAGAATCTATAGAAAAATCGTTCTGTTTGTGAGATGAAGTAGCCTAAAATTAGCATGCTATTTGCTGCCGCAGCTGAGGGCAAACCAAAACCTTCAGCTGGAAAAATCCTAAGGCTCTCGGGTGGACGGGGGAGTTCCAGGATATCTTTAATTAAAAAAACTGTTACCCAGTTTGCAAAAAATAGTGTGAATAGATGTGAGCCCCGCAATTTACCCATTTTCAACCACCCCAATAGGACCAAAAACAGGTAAAACCAAAAATAATCTATGGTATGAAGAAAAAAGAAAAAAGGCTCGAGCCAATCGACTCTATAGGTGCTGATTAGCTGCAAAATAGCCTCTTGCTGCTGATTAAATGAATCTATGTTCATACCTTTATACTAGTCAAAAAAATGGTTTATTTTACACATTTTAATCTTTCTGCTAAAATCGATCCCTTATGATTAGAAAAATTATGGGTAAAAATACCGTTGAAGAGGTGGCAACCTATCAAAACAAACGGATTATTTCCATCACAACCTCCTCAAAAGAGCTTTTGAATGATTATCAAAGGAAGGGCTTTAAGGTGAAGCTTGCTGACAAAAATGAGATGAATAAGATTGTTCAATCCGATTCTCACCAAGGGATTATCGCCGAGGTCTTGGATGAGGATGTCTCATTCCGTACTTGTATCGATCAACTCAAGAAAAAAACCAAAAGTGTCGTTGTTTTGCTGGATTCCATTCAAGATCCGCAAAATATGGGGGCAATTATGAGAGCTTGCGAATGTTTTGGTGTCGATTGGATTTTGCACACAAAAAATCGGGGAACACCTATTACTCCGACTGTCTCTAAAGTCAGCATGGGTGGCTCCGAAATAGTCCCCCGTTCCACAGTTTCTAATGGTGTCGACGCAATCAAAAAGCTACAAGATGAGGGGTACTGGGATTCATTAAATGTGTCGCAGGCCTCCGCAGTAGTATTGGCCCTTTTGAGATCTAAAAGGGGAAGAGACGAGTAGTTCTTTTTTAGATTTCGTTTGCATTATCGGATGGGATTAAATTTTAAATCCCATCTCTCTCAAGGTGGTTTTTAATTTTTCAAGGTGATTTCCCTGAAAAAGAAATATAAAATCTTTGTAGGATCCGCCACACCCTAGTTCTCGTTTAGCAGTTTTTAAAAGAGCTTCGGCCTCAATGGGCATCAGCTTTAGCCCTTTAATGAGAGTAACCTCGGTATTACGTCTTTTCTCAATCGAAAGAAGAGGTTTCGTTTTACGCGTATTTTCTGAAGGGTACCAGTCGCCCCCGAGAGTGAAAGGCATAAAAAATGTGCTGCTTAATTTTAAACTTACTTAACACTACTCCAAAAACGGGAATTTGACAAGACACTAAAACCATGTCAGGGGCTAAGATATAGGGAAATAAAAACCAAGATTTGTCTAGAAAGACCCGATGAATTTCGGGTCTAGTAACCTTTGCACCAAAAAGTGTATTATTGGCACAATTGTCAAAGAAAGAGTCTACTTTCTTTTGTCATCGCAGCATGACCAGGGTCTAGCTGAAAGAAACCAAAAACCGATTTCTCCAACTGCTGATACACCAATGATGATCAAGATTAATCTATAAAACCATCCGTCACCGAACAGAAGGCCGAGCAGGTTATAATCATCACCGATTATACCAGTAAGGCCTAGGCTCAAGCCACCAAGCAAAAGAGCACAAGTAAAAACCCACTTTAAAAATCTAATCATGCTTTCCTCATTTTGATTAAAAACACTTCCTTTTTTTCATACGCCAAAAAAAACAAGGTTGCAAGGAATTTTTTTGGAAGGCATGATTATCGGAAGTTTTTATGAGTATTGAAGTTGTAATAATTCTAACGCTTGCAGGCCTTGCAACTGTTATGACGTTTTTCGGCTATTTTGTCTTTCGGCACCTAAAATTGCGCCAGAATGTTTTTGTAGAGGCTGTTGCCTATCCCTTTTACTTTTTTATTTGGTGGCTTTTTTTTGTTTTTGTTCTTAATCAGATTAGCGCTTTAGAGAATTATACGATCTACCTTTTGGAATTAGGGGTCATCTTTTTTCTAGTTTTATCTATTTATCGATTCATAGGTGGGGTAGAGAGCCGCTTTATCAATGGAAAATATCTTTTTGCACATGTTGATCTCACTTCGGTTCGCGCAGTTTCACGCCTTATGCGGGTGATTTTGACGATATTTGCGCTCCTACTTCTCCTTCCTGTTTTTCATATACCGGTCTCTGGTGTTCTTGCTTTTGGAGGTGCAGCTGGTGTCGGGATTAGTTTTGCTGCTAAGGATCTATTATCTAATTTTTTTGGCGGCTTTACAGTCATGCTGGATCGCCCTTTTAGTTTGGGTGATAAAATAAGAGCTTTAGATCAAAATTTTGAGGGCTATGTTGAGCACATTGGGTGGAGGTCGACAAGGCTCCGCACAGAGGAGAAAAGGCCCCTATTTGTCCCAAACTCCAATTTTTTGACTATTTCAATAGAGAACGTCTCTAAAATAACTTCAAAAAAAATCGAAAGAAATTTTTATGTTGACTCAAGAAAAATGGAAAACATCCGACAAGCTGTAAATGCTCTTTTGAATCAACTTAAAAACCACCCGTTGATTGATCAAAAAGAGTTAGTTTCTGTTCATCTAAATTACTTGACGCAGCAAGGACCCCAGGTACAAATCATTTGTTTTACCAAAAAAATGGAACAGTCTGACTACCAGGAGGTCATTCAAGAGGTTCTGTTACTTGCGATCGAAATTTTTGAAAAAAACCAGGTGGCGATTCTTTTTAATACTTTAGGGTTAACTAGCCGCTAAGCTATACTAGAGATCATGGTGAGAGTTCTTCATCTAGCTTTAGTCTGCATTTGCCTTTTCCTCATAGGCATGAAACCGAGATTTAGGGAAAAAGGGGCGGTAGAAACAATCCAAGCCATAGGGTATACTGCCGCCTGGATCAAAAACCTTGTAAAAGAGGTTCCCGAAATAGAATGGCTTGCCGATCAAAAAGTTCATATCACTCAAGAGAGCGTAGGGCTAGTATCAGATTATAGCCCCTCCTACATTCTTTACAAAAAATTTTATCCTGAATTTGATAGAACAGTTTTGACCCTAAAATCTTTTGAGGTTTTTGCCAAGGGGAACTACAGAGACTATCTTTTTTTGACTTACAAACAGGATCCCCAATTTAGACTTAAATATGCGACTTTTAGGGATATGCAGAAATTTTTTCGTTCTACTTTTGAAAAATTAGAGATCAAAAGTGAGAGGGAGATAGAAAAATTGATGCGCTGTTACATTCTTTTCTCCGATTTGGGAAAAACCAAAACGGCACGAAGGCTTGCAGCCCAAAAAGGGATAAAGGAGAAAAATTTAGATCTATTTTTTTCTAAAATCGCCACGTTTTGTCCCGAGATTTTCCCCTCGTATACCTCTTTAGATAAAAAAAGTCGTGACATTTTGGTTCGTTTGGGAAAACAAAACCATTTTGGTCATATTGCCCATTTTGAAGGGGGTGTGGAATTATTTGAAGAGATAAAAAGATCCGACTTTCTCGAAGATCAGGTATTAATGGATCTGGCTTTTATCGGGCATATTTGTGATGTAGCGGGGGCGCAAGGGCATGTTGAGCCCTGTACCTCTCTGAATTATAACGAAAAAACCCATCAGCTTTTACTGGATGTGAGAGAGGCGTGCAAAAATATTTCTCTGATAGGATCGTCCAAAGCTTGGGACGCATTTTTGGAGAAGCGGGCAAAAGCTTTGGAAATCGGCACAGAAGGGAATCTGAATCCGATTATTTTAAGGATAGGGTCGATGATGCGATTTACAACCCCATATGAGGCTCATCTTTTAAAAAAGGCCCTTTTTAAACTTGCTCCGGAGGAATTAGAGGGTATACACGAAGCTTTTAGTTGGGAGAATAGAGTTTTGGTCAAATATATTCCTGCGGTTTTGTTGAATCTGGTGAATAATTCCAACTTGGGGCAAAACTTGAATGAACGGATAGAGCAAACCGTCATTTTAGGGCTCCCTTTTTTAGCTAAGTCGATGAACATGGAAAAAGCCCTTAAATGCCCTCACGAGGCTTTAAATTTTAATCCAATAGCTAAAATCGCAAAAGAAAATCCCAAAGAACTTTATAATGAGGGTGCGATGATTGATGATAAGGGGATTGTTACATTGCAAAAAAAACTCGGTTAAGAGCTTTTTTTCAATTTATGCAGCTCTTCAAGCCTCTCTTGTTGCACAGCGCTCAAAAACTTATCTAACTCTGAGAAATTATCCTTCATAATTAAGAATTCATCTTTGGGTATCGCGATAAGATCGGTCGATTCTAGACAAACCACCTTTGCGGTTCGATTGGTATCGTGTGTTAAAGCTATTTCCCCAAAAAAACTCCCTGCCGTAAGCTCTTTAAGAATTTTTTCCCCATCACCTGTAAATTTTTTTATGATAGCAACTCTCCCTTTTAAAATGATGTAGAGATAATCGGCTAAATCACCCTGGTCGAAAACCATTTCAGAGGCTTTAAAGTGGAGATGATGCATCATTTTTTTTGAGCTAATATTTAAAACTACCGGCTCTGAAGGGATAAAAAGATCTAAAATCCAGGTGAATAGCACCTTAAGTTTTCTAGATAAACCGGGCATTTTGGACCAATAGATAGCTCTCCACATCAGCCAGGCAAAAAAACCGGAAATTTTTACACATCCAAATAGTTCTCCTACAGCCTTGCGATGCCCCAAAGCTGCCAAAAGACCAAGAGGTTTAAAAGCAAACGACTTTAAAGGGCATTGAGCGAGTTTATTGGCAATATTTTGCGCCAAAACTTTTGCTTCCCGCACTGCAAACTGAGCTGTAGGGGGTGCAAAATGGCCATTAGGAAGTGGGATGTGTGCAGCATCTCCCAAAGCCCATACGTTGTCATAACCCTCTACCTGTAGATTAGGTAGAACTTTGACACGATCATGGGTTACTGGCAAACCTGGTGTTGCTGCCAAAATGAGGTTAAGGTTAGCTGGAGCCGTAGAGATAACCGTTTTTGAAGCGATTTTTTCATGATTGCTAAGCACGGCATTGTGTGGAGTTACTGCCTCTACTTTCATCCCCATTTTTAATGTGACCCCTTTTTTGCGCAAAAGTTCCATAGCATATTTACCAAGTGAGGGGGAGAGTTCATTCAGGATGATCTCTTTTGAGTGTACGAGATAGACCCGCACCTCGTCTTTCTTTATGCTGGGTATTTTTTTGAGCATTTTATCTAAAAAATCACAAAGCTCGGCTGCAACCTCTGTCCCTGTGAATCCAGCCCCCCCGATGACAAAAGTCAAAAGAGCTTGCCTTAGCTGGGGATTTGTCTCCGTTGCGGCTGCCTGGAAAACATTGATAATGTGATTTCTTAAAATTAAAGTATCGGAAAGATTTTTGAATCTGAGGGCATGTTGCGCGACCCCGTTATGGAGATGGATAAAATCGGTAGAATTTCCCAGAGCAAGAACCAGTTCACTGTATTCAAGAACAATATGTTGTTTTTTGAAAGGACAGATCAAAAAAACCTTTTTTTCCTGCAGGTTAATTTTTTCTATTTCATTTATGTATAGAGAGGTTTTGGGGAGAAGAGAAGATAGGGCACTCACTGTATCGTACACGCCTAATGCATCTCCAATCACCTCCGCAAGCATAGGCTGAAAAGTCATGTAATTATCACGATTCACAAGGCAGATTTCGACCTCGTCGTTAGAAAAAAGAGTAGCCGAGTGGTAGGTAGTAGCCGGATGAGAATCAGTATTATTAGCCTGCACTTCTTCGACATATAAATGACGATTTCCATCGGCATCTAAACGCTCTGTTGTTCTGAAGTGAACGATGGTATCCTTGCCATAGTGACCACGGATGCCGTGAGCGTACTCTGGATTGATTTTAATAGCAGTTTGTTTGTAATTAGATTTATCTCCACCAAGTGTATAATTTTCTGTATTCATTC
>RGXB01000056.1 GCA_010029555.1 bacterium | reverse complement strand
TCAACCCCAACAGAGGGGATAAGGAACCGCTCATTTATCCATTTTAACAGTTACGATGTTTTGTCGATTCCCGATAAGTGGGAATATCCCTGGTTTGCTGCTTGGGATATGGGCTTCCAGGCGATGTCTTTTGGCTATCTTGACATCGATTATGGAAAAAAGATCGCATGGTATCTTCTTTCGGATAGGATCATGCACCCTAACGGGATGTTGCCAGGTTACGAGTGGGAATTCGCTAGCGTTAACCCACCGGTACACGCTTTTAGCGTTTTAAGGCTTTTTCGTTATGAAAAAGAGTTCAATCAAATTCAGGATATCGATTTTCTAAAAAAATGCTTTGAGCGCCTAACCATCCATTTTACCTGGTGGGTGAATAGAAAAGATCGCTCGGGGCTGAATGTCTTTGAGGGGGGATTTTGCGGTTTTGATAACATCAGCGTGGTAGATCGAGAGAGTCTTCAGCAAAGTCAGCAGATGATTGAACAGTCCGATTCCACCGCATGGATGGCCCTTTTTGCATTGGTGATGATGCGTACCGCATTAGAAATTGCAAAAGTCGACCCTGTGTATGAGGTGATGGCTTCTAAGTATCTGCGCCATTTTGCGCTGATTGCGAATGGATTTAGTAAAGGGTTCAATCGCAAAGTCAATAACTGGTCTGAAGAGGATGGGTTTTTTTATGATGTGATGCGATATCCTGACGGGAAAGAAGAGCAAATAAAGATAAAAAGCCTTGTAGGTGTGGTACCCACATTTGCATTTGAGTGGATCGATGACAAAGAATTAGAGAAATTTCCGGAGTTCTCTTATCTTTTCAAACGACTTATTCGACGTATGGATCAAATGACAAAAGATGTTGTTGTTCGGATTGAGAGGGGAAATAAATCGGGATATCTTTTGGTTTTGGCTCCTATGGAAAGGCTCGAGCGGGTCTTGCAAAAAATTTTTGATAGAGACGAGTTTTTGGCTCCGTATGGCATAAGAAGCCTTTCGTACTACCATAAAGATCACCCTGTACATTTTAATGGGCAAATTCTGAGCTATGAACCAAACGAATCTACACAAAGAATCATGGGGGGGAACTCAAACTGGAGAGGGCCTGTTTGGCTCCCTATTAACTATATGGTTTTTGACCTTCTTTTGAAGATTGATGAGGTCTTCGGCGACGAGTGGAAACTGAAATACCCCACGGGGGAAGAGCACACTGCAATAGCGCTTGCAAACGATTTAAAAAATCGATTAACCTCGATGTTCGCTGAAACTGATAAAGGGAGGCCAATTTACGGAGGAGATCCGCTCTTTCTCAAGCCCGACATGGGTCAATATCTGCAATTTTTTGAATACTTTAATCCCGATACGGGGCAAGGGCTAGGTGCAAGCCACCAGACTGGCTGGACCGCATTGATTGCTAATATAATCATCAGGGCTTCAAGAGCAACTTCGTAGCAAAAAGGAAGAAACCCCCTTTTCTTACCCAGCTTTTTCCCCTCTTTTTTTAAAAGTTATTATGGAATTAAGCGGTAGGAAAGGGGGGGGGTTAGAAAAAGGATTCTAAATTGAGTAAAACGATTGAGCAATGGGTATTCTTGGGCGTAGGTGGAGTTGCAAGAGCCTTTATTGAGATTTTACATAAAGAAAGACCTGAGTGGTTAAGAGATAAAAAGGTTCTTTTTATAGAACCCATGGATATTCAAGAAATAGGCGCTTTACGTCTTTTCCCCCCCATCGAGCAAATAACTGAAAACCGATTCGAGTCAAAAGACAAAAACTGCATCTGGTTAAAGATCGCCATCGAGAAAAACAATTACCTGGAAATTCTTGGAAAAGAGATTCAACAGAATGCTCTGATTGTGAACCTCAGCACGCGTGTCGGCACCTTGGATATCCTCCTTTTTGCGGAGGCAAAAGGGGCCCTTTATATCGATACTGCTTTAGACTGGTGGGATGATCCCGTCACCGATCTGAATAGGGGTTACCAGGATAGCTTGACCTTGCTAGAACAGACAATCCTTAAAAAGACTCGTCACTTCAAAAATAGTATGGTGTATACCTACGGCATGAATCCGGGTATTGTGAGTAGCATGGCGCTAGTTGGTTTGGAAAAAGTTGCAAAAATTTTAGACCCCTCACTTGAACCACTAATTGCTCTCAAGCAGTACCATCTAGTGGCAGAAAGACTTGGATTAACCACAATTCAAATTGTCGAGCGTGATACACAGTACCCTGAAAAGACATTGACTCGGGATCGGTTTTACAATACCTGGTCCCCTACAGGTTTTATTGATGAGGCGTTTGACTCTTGTGCTTATACTATGGGATCCCATGAAGATTTTATTCCGCAAAATGTGGATAAAGAGCATCGGGAAGAGAGTTTGCAGATCTTCTTTCCCTGTCCCAGTATCGATGTGATAGCTCAATCTTATGAGCCACGCCAGGGCCTCGTCCACGGACGAATTATTCCGCATCAAGAGGCTCATAGTCTTGCTCGATATTTGAAAAACGGGGATTACTGGCCCTCTGTTTACTATTGCTATGAGCCTAGCGACTCGGGTAAAGAGCTACTAGAGGCTGCGCGTAAAGATAGGGAAATACCAACGAGGTTTCTATTGGCCAAAGAGATAGCCGGAGGGTACGACAGTATTGGCTGCTTGATGTACTTTCGCACTAAGACAGGTCTTAGAACTTTTTGGATCGGCTCGATAGTTGAGAGCACCGATTCTGTATCGTTGGATGTGAATGCAACACTTACGCAGGTGGGATCGGGAGTTTATGCTGCGATCAGCTATCTCATCGAGAATCCCCATCTTGGCCTGATCTCACCAGAGGAGATCGATCCACACTATGCTCTTAGATTAGCAACTCCCTATTTGGGACGTGTAGAATTTGTGGAAACAACCGCTTATCATATGCCTCAAGGAGATACCCTTTTTGATCTGATGATAGTGCCTAATAAAAATTTATTAAGTTGGGAAAAGGTTGCTCTCAAAGAGCCTCAATTAGTCTAAAAAGTTGCACAAAGGTCATTAAAATGATTTTTGTGCAGTACTTCTTTCTCTAGGTCAAAATTCTATCGAGTAAATTGTCATACTCGGGGTGATCACAAAAATGATCGTGTCCCCACTCTTTAAAGAGGTTGAACTCTTTCTTTTGAGCCTGAGCTTTTTCAAATAACCGGTTAGCCTCTGTCAGGGGAACCCAGTCATCTTGATCACCATGAGCAAACGTGATAGGAATTTGCACATCGCTAATCCAAAGATCACTACGTAAATGGAATGAAAGGATCGATTCTACAGCTGTTTTGGGTAGAAAAGGGTACTCATTTTGAGCCATATCCAGCATGCTGTAAAAGGGTGCCTCTAGAACAAGATGTTTCGGGGTGTTTTGTGAGGCTATAAATGTAGCAAGCGAGGTTCCAAGCGAGCGGCCGTAAAGAATGACGTTTTTTTCACCGTATTGGTTTACAAGACGTTTGTAGATGACCTTAGAATCCTCTAAAAGATCTTGCTCTGTAATTTTACCACCGCTTTTTCCAAAACCTCTGTAATCATAAGTGAAGAAATCATACCCTTTTTCGATCACTTTTTCTGGCAAAGACGAGGGGATTTCGCTGATGTTTGTCCCGCTTCCGTGTAAGAAAAAAACAACTCCTTTTCTTGTATGTGGCGTTTTGAAGTGAATTGCAGAGAGGGGCGTCACTAAATCTGCCCCTTTGATAGTCAGCTCCTCGAAGGGGATCGAAAATTCGAATTTGTAGTCTTTGTGAAGTTTTCGGATATCAAAGATGAGATTTTCCTGATTTTGGTGCAGATAACCAATATAGCAAAAAGGGCCGGAACAAAGGGCTAAAGCAAGAAGGATTTTTTTCATAATTCTTTCAAGAAACTATCTATTGAGGATTCATAATCGGGATGTTGAGATAGGCTAAAATGGTCCATCCCCTCAAGTTTAACAAAACGGGTTTTCTCTTTGTGTTTGATGATATCAAAAAGGCGGACTGATTCACAATAGGGGACTGTTTTGTCGGCCGTTCCGTGAAATACGATAATAGGGCAATCAACCTTATTGATAGATTGGTTGGTTCGCATCGGATATTTGAGAATTTTTTGTAGCAGGAAACGGGGTATGTAAGGTTTCATTAAGCAGGCCATATCCAGCATGCTGTAAAAGGGGGCGTCAAGAACAAGGCCATCCGGTTTTTTTATTGCGGCTACGTAGGTGGCAAAATTTGTCCCCATTGATCTGCCTACCACAATTACTTTTTTCCCTTTGTATTCCGACGTGATGATCTCGTACATCTTCAAGGGGTCGTTATAGAGGTTGCTTAAATCAATACGGCCGGGACTTTTCCCAAAACCGCGGTAGTCGTAAACGATAAAATCGTAACCTTTTTTGGCATAAAATTTAGAAAGTTTTCCCCAATCTGATGAAAGGTTGGATCCTCTTCCGTGGAAGCAGATCACCACCCCTTCGGCTTCAGTTAAAGCGGTTTGGGGAAAATAGAGGGCATTCAGATCAATACCCCGATCCACGCGATAGCTCCGCTCTTCAAATTTCTGCGACATTTCGAATGAGTAGTTTTGGGGCAGTGGTTTGTAATTGAATATAAGAGAGTCTTGGGCATTGTAGAGATAGATGGTGTTTCCTGTAAATAAAACTGCAATACCGATTAAAAAGGCTTTGAAAAAACGTTTCATAGAAAGGATTTTACCTAACCTTTGCATTTTTTGAAAGAAAAGGGAGATTATGGCATCCTCAAAGAATGAAAATTCCCCCCTCTAAGTCCCACACTATGAGAGCACTGCTTTTCAGACACTTGGCAAAAAAAGATTGCATTATAGAAAATATTTTAGACGCTCCTGAGGTGCATGAATTTAAAAAGAATTTAGAAAACTGGGATCGGCTGGAAACTGTAGATGTGAAAAACTCCGGTTTGGCTCTCCATTTTTATATGGCTCTCGCCTCTTTAAGAAGTAAAAAAACTTTTTTAACCGGCGATTTTTCGATTCGGCATCTACGCCCTGTTAAACCCCTTGTAAATGCCCTTTCTTCTCTTGGCGCAAAAATAGTCTATCTCGAAAAAGAGGGGTATGCGCCCTTTTCGATTGAAGGGCCTATCGTCTGCGGATCGGTCACTGTCGACGGAACAAATTCTCAGCACGTTTCGAGTCTTTTGATTGCTCTATCTCAAGTCGAGGGGGAAAGTCGGGTAGCTGTCGAGAATCCTTGTGAGAAGCCCTATGTGCAGATCACTTTGGATTGGCTGAAAAAAAGCGGTCTTGTGATCGAAAACAACGATTGCAAAACTTTCTCTTTGGTTGGCCCTTTAGAGGTCCCTTTTTTTCATGTGTCGATCCCGCCTGATTACAGCTCGCTTGCATTTGTTGTTGCGGTACATAAGATTCTGGATCTCCAGTTAGACCTAACCCACCTTGATGTCCAGGATACACAGGGCGATAAAGAGCTTTTTTCTTTTTTGGAAAAAGAGAGCTGTTCTATCATCGACACGCCCGATTTGCTCCCCATTCTGATGGTGCTTGCATTGTACAAAAAGGGTCCTACGGTGATACGCGGGATACATGTCGCTAGGCAAAAAGAGTCAGATAGGCCTTATGCGATGAAAATGGAGCTTGAGAAAATGGGGGCGAAAATCGCTATTTTTGCACAAGAGGACTATCTGGTTGTAACACCCTCTAATTTAAAAGGGGCAAAAGTGCAATCGCATCAAGACCATAGAATCGCCATGAGTCTTGCTGTCGCTGCTATTCGTGCAAACGGCACCACTACAATTGAAGGGGTACAATGTGTGTCAAAATCTTTTCCAAACTTTTTCGAAACCTTTTGTCCTGATTGGGCTGCCAAAATCGGGAAAGACGACCTTGGGCAGGTTTTTATCGAGCCTTTATCAATGGAATTTTACCGATCTTGATGCTGTTTTGGAAAAGAAACACTCCATGCCCGTAAGAGGGCTCTTTCAGAAGTTTCAGGAGCCTTTTTTTCGCAAGGAAGAGCTGCTTGAGTTTGAGAAGCTTCTAGAAAAAGGGGTAGATTTAGTTGCAGTAGGAGGGGGTGCCCCACTTAAAAAAGATCCTCTTCGTTACACTATGGTTTGGATCAAACCCCCTTTGTCTGTGTTGAAAAAACGTCTCGATCTGCAAGCCCCCTATTTACAAGGGGTGGATTTAGATGAATGGATTTACCAAAGAGAAAAAACCTATGCCGATAAAGCCCAAATCGAGGTAGAATTATCAGGAGAAGATATTGAGGTCGATACACTACGTTTATGGCAAGCAATACATTCGGTCGTTACTTCACCTTGACAACAGCTGGCGAATCCCACGGAGCAGGTTATGTGGGTATTTTAGATGGCGTTCCGAGCGGATTTCCCCTTTTTCTTGAGGAGATTCAGCAGGATTTGGATCTTAGGGCACCAGGCAGATCCCCCTACACCTCCAAACGCAAAGAGCCGGACAAAGTCGAAATTCTGTCGGGCGTTTACAATGGAAAAACGTTAGGCACCCCGCTGGCATTTATCATTCGAAATACGGATCAAAGACCCGAAGATTACCAGTTCCTAGAGCAAAACATCCGGCCTGGACATGCTGATTTCACCTATTTGCAAAAGTATGCACATGTGGATTTAAGGGGGGGCGGAAGAGCCTCA
>RGXB01000055.1 GCA_010029555.1 bacterium | reverse complement strand
ATTGACAATTGCTATTTTAGGGGCCATCGAATCGCTTCTTTGTGCTTTGGTGGCAGATGGTATGGTGGGAGAGAGGCACCGCTCAAACACCGAGCTAATCGCGCAAGGATTAGGTAATATAGCTACCCCTCTTTTTGGGGGATTACCTGTTACCGGTGCTATCGCCAGAACAGCTGCAAATGTACGAGCCGGAGCTAAAACCCCTTTAGCTGGCTTAAGCCACGTCTTTTTTTTATTAAGTATAATTATATTTCTAGAGGACTTTGTGGTCTATATCCCGATGGCATCCCTTGCCGGTGTACTTATGATTGTGTCATATAACATGTCGGAATGGAAAAGTTGGCGGCATATTTACCAGTCCACAAAAGCCGATTTTATGGTCTTTGTCTTGACATTTTCTATCACCGTTTTTTTGGATCTTATCGCTGCTATCCAGGTGGGTGTTTTAATGTCTGCGTTTCTTTTCGTAGACAGGATGGCTAACGCCGCTTCTGTGAAAAAACTTGAAGGGCAATTTCATACCGTTACTAGCACATCAAATGAAAAAGGGGGGGCAACCGATATCAAATCTCTCAAAATCCCTCCTGAACTTGATGTTTTTGAATTTCAAGGGGCTCTTTTTTTTGGCGCTTACGCTAAATTTGACCTCACATTTCACGAGTTGGGTCGTTATAAGAAATATATTGCCCTTCGTTTTAACCAGATAGCCACCATCGATGGTACAGCCCTCTTTTTTTTAAAAGGGTTTGCAGACGATACCATAAAAGAGGGTGGGCAGCTCTTTTTTGTAGAACTCAATCAGGATTGCTATGAAACAATCACAAATTCTACTTTGATGGAGTCCTTGCCTAAAGAGAATATCTTCCCTAAGCTAGAAAATCTTTTGGAATATCTACAAACGAAACTAAATCCCCCTCCACCTCAGCAACCGCCTGCGGAAAGCGCACCCTCATCTTAGAAATAAGATCTCTTAGGCGTATGAGATCCCTTCTTTCCAGAGCAAATTCTGTAAAAGACCTCACTATCTTCTCCTCCTGTTCCTTGAGGTGTGTCTCTTTTTCGTGCAAAAATTGCAACCCTCTGACCAACCCCTCCTCTTGCCGCAATAACGCCTCTTCTTTCTCCGCCAAAAGCTGCAACTGGCGAATCCCCTCCTCCTCTCTTAAGAGCATTTGCTCCTCTCTATCCTGGCGTATCCCATCGATTTTTTGCCTCTCTTTATCATGAGCTATCTCTTTTTCCTGAGCGCTCAAAAATTGACGTTGTAATGTTTCATACTGGTCTTTTAAAAGTTTGAATGACTGCTCATTTTTTACCATTTCGCCCACACTGATTTCGAATTTTCCACTCATAGATTCAAGTGAAGCTACATGCCCTTGCAAAGTTTGGTTAGAGGTTTTTAGCTCCTCGTTTTCTTGATCAAACCTTCTAACATTTTGCAGAAGCTCCTTTAACTTCTCACTCAAATCGGCAATTTGCAAACAAAGTTGCGCGTTAGATTCTTTAAGCTCCTCATTCTCCTGGTCAAATCGAGTTACGGTTTGTTGTAGAGCCACAACCTTGTTGCTCAACTCCCCGACCTGACCTTTAAGATGGTTATTCGATTGCTCAAGATTTTTGTTTTGGTCTTCAAAAAAATGGACTTGCCCCTTTAATCGGCTATTCTCCTCTAACATATCCTCAAAAATCTGATTGTGAGATTTAAGATCCCGATATTTACCCGCGATAATGCATCCTCCGGAGCCCAAAAAGATCAAACATATCCCCATAGTCGCCACATAAGGGTCTTTCAATAAAACCCCTGCAATTAAAGCAACTACACCCGCAACAGCAGCAACCCCGGAGGTTCCCTGGTAGATAGTTATCATAGTTGCAGCCCGATCCTTGAAATACTGATTCCGATTTTGCCTTGAATCGCTTGTTGCTTGCCGCGATCGCATTTGCCCCGACTCTAAATCCATATTTTCGGGCTCTTTTGGCGACGATACTTCCCTACCCATCGGAAGAGATTCGCTCCCCTCGGTTAATCCCCCTTGTGCAAGAGTTGTGATAGCTGTATTCATCATAAAAATTGTCCGGTGAGTTATATTCAATATTTTATTAACATAGCTTTGTGTTTATTGTTAAGTTATATTTTGGTTTTTTAAAAGAGTCCTTTAGGTCCCTTTAAGGCTTTTTAACCTGCTCTCAGAGGGTTTTTGGTTGTGTATATAAAATCTTTATGGTAAAAAACCCATTATGGAAGCTAAAAAAAATATTCCATCCAGAGATAACGTTGCGTCGATGTTTGACTCAATAGGCAAACTTTATGATCTTGCCAACCGTTGCATTTCTTTTGGAGTTGACCCCTGGTTTCGTAGAGCGTTGGTGCGTTTAATCCCCCAGGATCGCCCCCTGAAGCTCATAGATATCGCAACTGGCACTTGTGACCAGCTTTTGAGCTGTATGGAGCATCGACCCAACATCCGCAAAGCTACAGGTATCGATGTATCCAAAGAGATGCTTAAAATGGGCATGAAAAAAGTCCTTCAAAAGGGTTTGGGTGATCTTGTCGATTTGAAAATAGAAAACGGAGAAAACACCTCTTTTGAAGATAATTCTTTTGATGTCGCAACTCTAAGTTTTGGGATTCGCAATTTTAAAGACCCCCTTAAAGGCCTTACCGAAATTCACCGTATTCTTAAAAAAGGGGGATCAGTGCACATTTTAGAATTTTCGACCCCTTTGCTTAAACCTGTGCGGGGCCTGTTCTTATTTTACATCCGTTATATTCTCCCTCGCATTGGTGCTTTCATCACCTCAAACTTGCAGGCCTACAATTATCTGCACCAAACTATCGAGACTTTTGCCCAACGGGAGGAGTTTGTGAGTATCCTCAAACAGGCCTCTTTTGATGAGGCGAGTTATAAATCGACTTTTTTCGGTATCGTTACCATTTACACGGGAGTAAAACAGTGATCGATTGGCTTTTTGAAGAGGATGTCTATCCTAAGTTTCTTTTTGCTACTCCCCAATTTATTTTTGGAGGTCATGGGATCAAGGCAAGCTTCGATACACCCTCTAGCGAAGTATATCCCCTCATCGGTTTTAGAGATTTCTTCCCCTTCAAGCGCAAAAGCGATTTATGGAATACCTTTCCTGACAAGATGTGGGTACAACCTAATTCTTACAGGGTAGAGTCCAGGATTTATCCGGTGATAGAACCCCTTGAGAAGGCAGTAGATAGAAAAGATTTTCCCGACAAAGAGGCTTATACAAAAACAGTAGAAAATGGGTTTGAAGGGATTGAAAAAATTGTTCTTGCGCGGAAAACCTTATTGAAATTCTCTTCACCCCTTGAGGCAAAACATCTAATCAATAATCACCTCTCCATCTTTCGCTCACAAGATATTTTCTTTTTTATGCCCGAAAAAGGGGCGGCTTTTATGGGAGCGACACCTGAGCGGCTTTATGAAAGAAAGGGGGATAAAATTTTTACCGCTGCTATTGCAGGTACTCTGTCCGTAGACCTTAGCCCCGCTTTGCTTTATGAGTCCCAAAAAGATCTTAAAGAGCATCAGTTTGTGGTGGCTGATCTGAAAGAAAAACTTCTGAAAGTCTGCAAAGAGGTAAAAATTGATGAGCATCCTTGTATTTTGACATCGCATCATCTTTACCACTTAAAAACCTCTATGGAGGGGACTCTCAAGGAGGGTGTTAACGATCAAGAGCTCATAGAGTTATTGCATCCCACAAGTGCAGTAAGCGGGTATCCACAGGTTAGCGCTCTAGAAAAGCTCTATCATGTTGAACCTTTTGATCGCGGACTTTACGCTGCCCCTTTTGCACTTATGATGGACGGCACCACCCTTGTTTCAGTTGCCATCCGCTCGATTCTGTTGAAAAATGACCACCTCTATCTTTTTGCCGGCAGCGGACTCGTCGAGGGTTCGACAATAGATCAAGAATGGAACGAGCTCAACCACAAAATTTCGCCCTACTTATGGTAAAATATGAATACCGCTTACTGGAATACCCTTTTTTCGGAAAATATCGTCGAAGAACTAGTTGCACAAAATGTGCGTCATTTTTGTATAGCCCCTGGATCTAGATCCTCTGCGCTAGCGCTTGCTGCCAAAAGGAATCCTTTGGCAGTTTTTCACTCCCATTTCGATGAGAGGGGGCTTGGATATATAGCATTAGGTCTTTGTAAGGCATTCAAGGAGCCGGTAGCGCTTATTGTGACCTCGGGAAGTGCTTTGGCCCACCTTTTACCTGCCGTGATTGAGGCTTTTCACACGCGCCTTCCTCTAATTTTACTCACAGCTGATCGCCCCCCTGAACTCCAGCAATCGATGGCAAATCAAACGATAGAACAGTATGATTTTTATGATCCCTTTGTGCGCTTGCATTTCCAGTTTCCCCCGCCGTCGCCAGAGATCCCCGAGAGTTTTACTAAATCAATGGTAGCCCATGCTGTTTTCACTGCTACAGCAGAAAACGGGGGGCCTGTTCACCTGAATTGTCAATTCAGAACTCCGCTCATCCATGCCGCAGTAAAAGAACGTCCTTTTCTTAAGCCTAAAACAACCTTCAGCATTGTAAAAAGGACTTTAAGCGAAAAAGAGGCTATTGAGATCCAAAAGAGGATTCTGTGTTATGAAAAAGGGGTAATTGTCGTAGGCGAATGCTCTACTTTAGAATCAAAACATCTCTTTGAACTGGCCAAGCACCTTGGCTGGCCTATGATCTTGGATCCGTTATCAAACTGTAGAAAAATGAGCTCTAACCGTTACGTTCTACAAAACTACGAAAACATCCTCTCACAGATCAAACCGGATATCGCCATAAAATTCGGAGATCGATTTGTCTGTAAAGAAATTGACCTTTGGTTAAACAGCATAGACCAGGTCGTTTACGTAAGCCCCCATACCGAGCGCAGCGACCCTGAGCATGCGATAACACACCGTATTTTGATGGAGCCGGCCCAATTCATACATGACCTTATACAATACACACCGGCACGAGTCCCTTCAAGTACCATCAAAAACCTTTTAGAACTGTCTGATCTTTCGCGAGAAACTATAGACAAAGCCCTTTTTGAAGAACCTCTCATCTCTGAAATAGCTCTGATAAGACTTTTATCTAAATCCTCTGTCTATTTTAATCTATTTGTTGGTAACAGTATGCCCATCAGGCATGTTGACCGCGTTTTTTATCCCGAAACTTTCCGCGGAGACATCTTTGCTAATCGGGGGCACTCCGGGATAGAGGGGAATATAGCTACTGCAATCGGTGTAGCCTTAAAAAAAGAGCGCACAACTGTCGCCCTTTTAGGGGACATGACTTTTTGGCACGATCTCAACTCCCTATTTTTTTTAAAAAAACATCCAGTTCCCCTACTGATAATTGTCTTCAATAATGGCGGTGGCCAAATTTTCAACTACCTTGATGGGGTAAAAGAGCTTGAAGAGAAAGAAGAGCTTTTCTTGATTCCCCACGAGATAGACTATAAAAAAGTCGCCGAGATGTTCCATTTAGAATACCATTTTTTGGATGAGGAGGTGTGTATAGATACCCTTATCGAAAAAAAGAGGCCGATTCTTTTAGAGGTAAAAACGAACCAGCAAGATGACCTAACCCATATTCAACGATTAAAACAGCTTATCGAATGGAATCTCCACGAACAAAACCAGCTCATGTATCCATAAGAAACCCTGTCCTTATTTTAGGTGGGTTTGCCTCTACAACACTTGATTTTGACCCTCTAATTCAAGAGATGAAGTCGTGGTGCAGCCCAATTTGCGTTCTATTACCGCAAGGGGATATAAAGGGGGTTCAAGAGAAAATTTTCCATTTCCTAGAGACCTTTTCTCTAGGGGCTATACCGGTGATCGGATACTCGATGGGTGGAAGGATCGCTTTAGAACTTGCAAGAACTACCCCTCAACTTTTTCAGAAAGTCATCTGTTTGTCCTCTCGAGTCAAACTTGAGTCTTTTGACGCCCTATCAAGATGGGAATTCGAGAAAAAAGTTGTAGAAAAGCTCTCCACACTATCTCTTGATAGGTTTTTTGAATGGTGGTATTCTCTGCCCCTTTTTGGGGGATTCGTCCCCTCTAAAAAATCTATCGAGGCAAAAATTGCCTTGGGGACATCTGCACTTCTGGAGCAGTTTCAAAATTTGAGTATTTTAAATCAAAAACCGTTTAACGCACCTTTTGTTCAACCTATTCATCTGATCTATGGAAAAAAAGACCCCCTTTTTTTAGAAATGCAATATTGCTTTAAAGAGTCTCTTCAGCCTATATTTCTGCATAACCTCGATGAGAGTGGACACCTTGTGCACTTAGAACAACCGTGTCATTTAGCTCGTTTACTTAAAAAGGTATTAGAATGAATTTTGAAGATATCCTTTATTATAAAGAGAATCAAATTGCCTGGATTACTATCAATCGAGAGCATAAAAGAAACGCATTTAGGCCTAAAACAGTGATAGAAATGATTCAAGCCCTAGATGATGCAATCGAGGACCATGCTGTCGGTGTAGTTGTATTAAGCGGTCGGGGAAAAGAGGCCTTTTGTTCCGGAGGTGACCAAAGCGTGCGTGGAGATGAGGGTTATCGGGATCAACAAGGTCGGGAGAGTTTGAATGTTTTGACTTTCCAAAAAAAATTACGCTCCTGCCCCAAACCCACAATTGCGATGGTC
>RGXB01000054.1 GCA_010029555.1 bacterium | reverse complement strand
GTTGCACAACGGGTTGCACAACGGGTTGCACAACGGGTTGCACAACGGGTTGCACCACAGGTTGCACCACAGGTTGCACCACAGGTTGCACCACAGGTTGCACCACAGGTGGTTGCAATTGAATATTTATAGGAGAAATTGTTTCTACTTGTTTCCCACAAGAGCCTCTTTTATGACATGACAATGCATGTTGGTTTTTAGCGACATATCCACATTTTTCACAAAAACACTTAGAAGATAGAAATCCATATTTTGAAGACAATAGTTTATCAAGTATTGGGAGTTGAAGGTCTTCAATGCTTTTTGTTATTTTTTGAGAAAATTCTTTTATCATTTTTAATTGAATTAATTTTTGCTCTACGAACATTTGATATTCATTGTTAATATTGTCCAAGATTTCCTTCGGTATATTATAATTTTCAGAATTTAATCCACTTGGCATAATTGTATATGTACCAAATTCAGTTTGAAAACCTCCCCACATAGCATCTGAATATCGTTATAAAGAGACCTTAACCGATGAGACAACCCTTGTTATCGGTATTTCTCAATCGGGAGAGACTGCTGATACCATAGGGGCGCTTAGAGAGGCAAAGCGACGAAAAGCAAAAATTCTGTCCATTACCAATGTGCAGCACTCCTCTATCATTCGAGAGTCTGATTACCACCTAATGACTCAGGCAGGTTTAGAGATCAGCGTCTGTTCAACCAAAGCCTTCACGAGCCAGCTCCTTTTACTCTATCTTTTGACTTTAGAATTCACCCAGATCAAATATGGGGCCCTACCGCAGGGAAATACCTGGATACAAAACCTAAGAACCCTACCAAGTTTAGTAGAGGCCATTCTCGAGAAAAAAAGGGAAATACAAGAGATTGCAAGAAAAGCGAGCCAAATCGATCGTATCCTATTTGTGGGCCGCCAGTACATGTTTTATACCGCCTTGGAATCCTCTTTGAAGCTCAAAGAGATCAGCTACATTTATAGCCTATGCTATCCAGCCGGAGAATTAAAACATGGTCCGCTGGCCCTTGTTGACGAAAACACCCTTACGATAGCCCTTCTCGGTCATGGACCCACATTCCAAAAAACCTGCTCTAATGTGCAGGAGATCCAGGCGCGCAAGGGAAAAATTTTTGCTTTGCACCAAAAACAGCACCCCTTAGAGGAGATTTCCCCCGATTTCTCCTTCTCCATTGATGCAACGATTGAACCTGCGCTCTTGCCGATTCTATTTTCGGTAGCTTTGCAGCTTTTTGCCTTCTACGTAGCTTTAGAAAAGGGGCACGACATTGATCACCCCAAAAATCTTGCCAAATCGGTTACGGTGGAGTAATTATTTCACGTATCATGATGCAAAAAAAGCCTATTGTTCTTGACAAACTCTTAAATTAGAGGCTATCTATCAAGGAGATGAAGCTATTCGAGGTACTCTCCGGAAAAATCTTTAAGTGTCTGGCATTTTGGCTTTGTGCCATCCCCCTTTTTTTGATAGTACTCCCCTATATTACCCCTAAAGTTCTTGTAGAAAAAGTTGCCAGCCGTTTGCTTGAGGGTTCAGTAAACATGCAAGAGGCTTCCCTGACCCCTTTTGGAAAAATGCGTTTCATTCAGGTAAAATTGAACACAAAAAAAGTGCAGGGAACCATAAGCGAGATAGAGGTTCACTCAGGTATCTATTGGGCGCTCCTTTTTTTAGAAACCACCGATATCACCTTTAAAAAACCTAATCTCACATTGGAAAGCATTTCCCCACCCAAAGAGGGGGGAGAAAAACCTGTAGTTTTTAACGATTTTTTTTTCAAAGCCTCTATTCAAAACGGGTTTTTTCGCTACAACGGAGCCGACTTCAGCGAGATAAATGGGAATGTGCAATTGGGGAAAAATTTTCTGTCTAGCAAACTAGAGGCTAATGCGAGTTATGACCAAGTAGAGGGAAATTTCTCTTTAGATACCGATCTTATGTATGATGAAGATTGGAGGGAATTGATCTCCCTAAAAAAAAATCCCCTATTTTCTTTTAAAGGGTCTTTCGACTTTCGATCAAAATCTCTGCCGTTACTGTGGTCTCCCCTTTTAAACGACCTTTTAGGAACAAAGCTTAATTCCCAAGTAAATCTTAGGTTTGATCCCTCTTTTGTAGGTATTTTAAATCTTGATTCCCCGAACATTTACCTAGATATGGCCGTTAATTATGATGAAGAGGCTCTATCTTTCACAAGACCCTGTATATGGAGCTATGTCTTTACCAATACACTTATCGAACGGCTCAAACTCCCTTGCAAATTAGAGGATAATGCCTCTATTGGGGGCACTGTTCAATCGCTTGAAGAGTGGTCTATTCTACTGAAAAATCCTTTGAAACTGCGCACTGCACAACAGACAAAACTCACCGTACAAACGTTTCAATTTGATCGGAAATGGAAAAATTTCAGTTTAGACTCCCAGCTTATCCAACCTAAAAAAGGGTCCTTGACCCTTAAAACATTGAAAGATACCTACTCTTTTCAAATCAATAACCTCTCCACCTCATGGGGAGAGCTCCTTACAAATGGGGAAATTTTGAAACAGCTGGGCCCCTTTGTCTCCTTGAAGGGGGATCTTACCGAAAGGATTCTGACTTTTCTTTTGTCAGCGGAGAATCTTACGCTACCCGCTACAAAAATTCAGCTGACCGATACAGGATTTAGCCTAATGGAACCGACAAAGATCGCCTCTAATTTAGGAAATTATGCGATCGAAAAATTGTTGAGAGAAAACGGGGATTATGCGTTTTTAATCAAAGGGGGGGACTCACAATTTCCCTTAAGACTTAAAGAATATCAATTTGATTTTACGATCCAACAGCTCGAATTAGAAAAATCCCTCAATTCCCCATTAAAGGGGAGCTTTGCTGGTGCATTCAATAAACTTACAGGTCCTTATAGCGAGTTTTTCTCTGGTGAAGGCTCCATTTTTGGGGAAATCAAGGGTGATTTAAAAAAATTTACCGTGGAGAATGTTCAACTTCAAGTACCAAATGGGCATCTTGAAACAGCATTTTCTGTAGAGGACTACTGCAAAAAAATCCACTCGATTCAATCCTCCCCCCTCGTTTTAAAAATACCCCAAGGGTTGGCTTTTTCTGGGGTTATCCCCTCCTATAGCTGGGATGTCGATAATCACAATACCCTTTCCATCCAACTTAATTTCATCAAAAGCACTCTAGATTCTCTTCATCTAGAAATTGAAGGGGGGAAAGCCCAGCTGAATTATCAGCAGGAAAAAGGGATGGATACGGTAAAATATAAGACTAACATCGATTTTTTTGATCCACAAAAAGTCGGGGGCTTTTTTAGCTCTGAAGGTTTTTTTAGGACAAAAAAGGGGGAGCTTAAATCGATCGATATTGAGGTGGATGCAAAAAATTTTCCCGTGCAGCTTTTTGGTGAACAAGCTACGAATCTTTTAGGCAGGTCTATGGAAATTCATGCCAACGCGAAGGGTAACGAGAGTGCGCAAGGGGAGCTTAGGCTCGAAAACCCCTTTATCAAAGCAGAGCTTTTTGGAACCTATACCAAAGAGGGCTTCACCCTCTCAAAAAATCTCAAAAAGTCGACTGTAACCTGTTCCCTTTCGTCATTAGAAAATTTCCCGCTCTTAAAAGACCAGCGTATTAAAATAACAAAGGGTGGGCAAATAAAAATCGATTGCCAATCGCTATTTTTCCCCTTTGATCAAGATCACAAAAAACTTGAGTTGGTTGCCCAGATGGAGGCTAAAAATATTGGGTTAATGAATGAAAAAACGGGCACAGACGGTTACTTTCATCAAACCAATTTTTCCATCGACAAGAGAGGCTTTGGCCCCTTTACAATCCAAATAGATACCTCCACCTCCCAGTCACAAATCCAAGACACCTCTTTAAAGGGCTCATCTTCTTTACGCTGTATTTATGACCCTCTACAACCCAACTCACTCAATCTTTTTGGTACATTTGACAAATTTCCCACGCTGGATTTCGCTTACTTAGGTCCTAAAATTGACGGAACAGCCTTTATGGATGTCACGCAAGGTAACGGGAAAAGCGCCCTCCACCTCCAAGGGGAAACGTTTCAAATAGATCTGGATGCTAAAGTAGATAAAAGCGTTTGCACGTTAACTGCTCCTGTAAAGGGGCGTATAAGAAATATACGAGTAGGAGATGCACTTTTGCAAAAAACAAGCTGGGTCCCCTTCACTATCCCCCCAAGAGATGTAAGAATCCCGCTGTTTCCCTTTAAACCCCAGGAGATCCAGGTTCCCAAAATTGTCTTTTCACCTTTTGTTGTGGAAACAAAGGTTGAAGGGAATACACAGTCGGTTCTCAGCAGCTTAAATGTGGGTTATAAAGGAAATGTTCTTGTCTACTGTGTTCCTGTCTGTGGAGAAAACCAAAAACAAAGTTTTGACCAGCGCCCAGCAAGCTTAAGCATACTCAATGGCACCTTATATCTTCCTCGACTCGATCTTTTAGTGGCAAACAAGATTTGGCTTGTTCTTTGGGGCTCGACCGATCTTGAAACTAAAGACACAACACTCTTCCTAGGAATTTCGGGTCTCACTTTAGCACAAACCCTTGGTATTGAACAGTTAAGCCCAAGCTTTGTACTCCCCATCCGCTACAGCGGTAAATTGGAAACAATTAAGTTGCAAAAACAAGATATTGTTGCCGCTATCGCTTTTTTAACGGCTAAAATCTATTCACAAAGACTTGCCGCTAAAGGAAATGAGATCAATTTAGATTTTCTTGTCGATCAAAGAGGAGTACCCCCCCTAACCTGCCCCCCCTCTTGGTACCAAAAAGGGCCCCTTTAACAAAAAAACCTCTGCCCCAAATCCAAAAAATTCCACCTAATACACACAAATTCAATAAGTAATACAAAAAACCTTTTATTATAAAAATAAATTTAAATTTTTTTATAAATGTGATATAATAAATTAAGGGTATATTGGGGGGATCTTAGATTGTATTTAGGGGATAATTTAGGTCACATATCTATTTATTTAGACAACTGTTTACAGGTGCCCAATCTTGTGAATAGCAATATTTTATGGGACATTGTTAAACATATTTTCTCTCTTCTTTCCTCCCTTTTCAAATCCCTTCCCATTCCAGTTTCCGCTCCCAAAGCGGAAAATTCTCAAAATGGTTCAGATTTCAACTCTCTCCCAAAACAAGTTTCTATTCCCGCAAAACAAATTTTTGCACGAACCGCAAGTGATTTTACACCTGATTTCCCTCGAATGCGCTTCTTTGTTGATGAAACCCCCGAGGAAAATATAGATAGAATCATTGCTTTAGCGGACGGTGAGGGTTTTAAGTCTGACCAAGGTAGGTTTTATGGCTCCGTTTCTCAATCAAATCAAACCCAAAGTTACCAAGCGCTCATAAATGAATATCCCATCGGTAAATTTCATGTGGAGGGAGAACAAGATACAACAGTAAACATAGACACAAACGAAAAAACGGTTACCGCGACGAGAACTTTTTCGATTAAACGAATGAATGAAGAAGATGCTCCTGAAGATAATCCCTGCCAAAGGATTCAATCTATCACTAGAGTCTTTTTCGGTAATTCTGCTGTTACAATGAAAATAGATTTTCAAAATGCTTTGGATAATCAAGCCACGATCCCTGCTGCGATAGAACAGGGATAGGCCCCCAACGGCTAGGCAATCGTAATCTGTGGATTCATGTAGACATCTTGCACCGATTCGATCAGCTTCACACCCTCTTTGAATGGTTTCTGAAAGGCCTTTCGCCCCATAATAAGACCGGCGCCACCCGCTCTTTTATTCACAATAGCAGTGTAGATCGCCTCACTTAAATCCTCTTTATCATTCTTTGTCGAAGCACCACCAGAGTTGATTAGGGGGATTTTACCTGCGTAACAATTTAGAACTTGGTAGCGGGTATAATCAATCGGGTGGTCTTTACAAAGATCGGTGTAGCATCTTGGATCGGTTTTTCCAAACTTCAGGGCATTATACCCACCGTTACAGGTCGGTAGTTTCTGTTTAATAATATCGGCTTGAATTGTGCAACCAATATGACAGGCTTGTGCTGTTAGATCTGCGGCTAAGTGGTAGTCAGTGTCTCCCACTTTAAAGGCGGGATTTCTTAGATAACACCAGAGTACTGTAGCCATCCCTAATTCATGCGCATAAGCGAACGCATGAGAAATCTCGGTGATTTGGCGATTCGATTCTTCAGATCCAAAATAAATCGTAGCTCCGACAGCGGCTGCGCCCATTTGATAGGCCTCATCCACGCTTCCAAAAAGCACCTGGTCATGCTGGTTTGGATAACTAAGGAGCTGATTATGGTTAATTTTTACAAGAAAAGGGATTTTGTGGGCATATTTCCTCGCGTACAACCCCAACACTCCAAATGTGGAGGCAACAGCATTACAACCCGATTCTACAGCAAGCTTAATGATCATTTCAGGATCAAAAAAATCGGGATTCGGTGCGAAAGAGGCCCCGGCTGAATGTTCTATCCCCTGATCTACAGGTAAAATTGAGAGGTAACCGGTACCACCTAAACGGCCGGTTCCATACATCCTTTCGAGGTTATTAAGAACATTTTGGTTACGATCGGAATGCACATAAATCTCTTCCATCCGGTGCTTTGGATGATGAAACAGTTTCTCTTTTGCAACACTTGGTGTATAGTGCATCAATTTTTCAAACGTTTTTCCACCTAAAATGGCCTCGATCTCTTTACTATCCATCGAATTTTTCGCGCCTCAAATTGGATTTTTTCTCAAGATAGCAGAGGCAACCGTTTTTTTTAACTAAATTCGAAAAGAACCGATCTGCTTTTTACTCATAAGCCCCTTTTCAAATTGCAGGGGCTTAAAAGCTAAGTTTTCTTCTTGAACATATGTTCGATATCATCAAGGGATTTCCCTTGCGTTTCGGGTAAGTAACGCAA
>RGXB01000053.1 GCA_010029555.1 bacterium | reverse complement strand
CTAAAGTCACATGCGAGGCTAAGTTAACATGCTTACCTACCACAGAATCGGCGACATAATTGAAATGGGCAAGACAAGAGGACTCCCCTATCAAACTGTTTTTCACTTCAGAGCCGTGCCCAATCAAGCTATTTTGACAAACCCACACGTTGCCTCGGATGTAGGCTCCATGACGCACAGTAACCCCTTTGTCCAAATAACAGGGTCCCCGAATATACGCTCCCGGTTCGATCACACAACCCTCTTGGATAAGAATGCTCTCTGGATTTTCTAAATAAACTCCTTCACGAATAGGGCTCAAGATAGCGGGAGTAAGCTGTTGAAGCGCTGTTTGCATCCTGTCTAAAAGATCCCACGGAAACAAATCTTCCACATAAAAAGAGACCTTGAAACCTTGTGGAAAAAACTGTCGATTGGATTGTAGCAACATGGATCGGAATATAACAGAGGAGTATATTAATACGTATATATTCTCTTCTTTAGGGGCTGTGGAAGTGTTCATAAAAAAACAGAATCACTATCGAAAAAAAGGGGGAAAAAACCTGTCGATAGTTTGTTCAAGTAGTGTGTAAAAAGGGGGCGGTTATCAACAGGTGACCTTTTGTCATCAGAGGAGAAACAATCTTTAAACAGCCTTTGAACAGCTTTTTCCACAGCCTGAAAAAGGGATGTAGTTTACGGGTCGAATAAAAAGGGTTCAACAAAGATAAAAAATAATAATAGGAAAAGATGAGGGCCAAATAAAGGAAGAGGGATTTAAGAAAGTATCTGGATGAGAGGATTCGAACCTCCGACCTTTTGACCCCCAGTCAAACGCGCTGACCAAGCTGCGCTACACCCAGATAAAAAAACTAAATTTTTTCAATCCCTTCAAATTGAAATTCGGCATCCTTGAATTCTCGGACACCTATACGGGCACACTCCTCAATAATTTTTTCTAGAGGCTCTTGTGCATCGAGTTCGGCAGCAGCGATATCCACAGATATAGAGGCGCTGAATGAAACCCCTTTGCGGATCCCTTTGACGCGAAAATTGGCTACGATTGTCTCGGGTTTTTTAGTCACGTTCTTAAAACGGACCAGATTGTTCTCCACAAGGTCTTTCATACGCACTAATTGGGTTAAAACTTGGATAACAATAGCAATCTTCATGATTTAAATCGACAAAATCTTTAAACTCTTTCCATCAGCAAAATAGTGACGGACCCTAAAAAGGAAGAATGGAAGTTTTTTTTTCAAATACTAAGGTAATAGAGCGGCTAGCCAGGATAGAAAAAAGGCTTGAGACACTAGAAGCTCAAGGGAAAAAAATCGCCCCTGATGCCTCTATGAGGCTCAGAGCTTTTACTTTAACACCTATGCATGAGGTGAAAGTCCTTATACTAGGCCAGGACCCCTACCACGGAAAGAACCAGGCCGATGGACTATGCTTCAGTGTTAAAAAAAATGTACCCCTCCCCCCCTCCCTGAAAAATATTTTTAAAGAGATGTGTGAAGATCTAGGCTGCAACATGCCCCAAAACGGGGATCTCACCTCCTGGGCTAAACAGGGTGTGATTTTACTCAACACAATCTTAACTGTTGAAGAGGGTTGCCCCCTTTCCCATAAAGATCTCGGTTGGCAAGAGATCGTCTACACCTATTTGGAAGAGCTTTTAAAGCAAAAAAAACCTTTGGCGATTTGCCTCTGGGGGCAGCAGGCTCTGAAATTTTTTGCACCCTTAAAGGAGCAAATGTCACCTGAGCATCTTCTCCTCCTTTCAAGTCACCCCTCCCCGCTGGCGGCACACCGGGGATTTTTTGGCTCTAGGCCTTTTTCTAAAATAAACGCTTTTTTAAAAGAAAAAGAAACCCAAGAAATTGTCTGGCATCAGACAGAAGGGGATTAGATGGAGAAGCCAAAAAAAACCTTTAAAGAGCATGTGCTAGCGATCCAAAAACGGTACCGCAATCTTGAGGCAAAAGAGGGATTTGAAAATACAAAAGAGCTTGAGGCCTACACTCTATTTCGCACCCCTGCGACTGAAGCTGCGCTAAAAAAAGTTTTCTCGCATCTAGAGGGAAAAACTTTTAAAACTGCTTTAGAGCTTGGCTGTGGCCCCGGTTCATCTTACCCCCACCTCAAAGACCTTTTTGTAGAAAAAATCGTTTATATCGAAAAAGAAGAGGGTTTTCGGCGTGAAATGGAAGGCGTGACATGGATGACTCGAAATTTTTTAGACGATTTTCTCTATCCCCCATCCGATCTTGTCCTTTTTTCCTATTCTCTTGGGGAGCTCAGCAACAAAGAGCAGATCGATACGCTTTTTCGCGCTATTGAAGCGACAAAAGATACCATTGTGATTCTTGAGCCCGGCACCATGCACGGGTACGAATCTTTACTTAGGGCTAGAGATTTTTTGATCCAAAACAATTTTTTCATACATGCCCCCTGTTTTCATACAAAGGAGTGCCCCAAAAAAGGGAAAGGATGGTGCCATTTTTCCGTCAGAGTAGAGCGCTCTAGGGTGCACCGGCAAATCAAAGGGGGAACTTTGGGTTATGAAGATGAAAAATATTGTTTTGTCATAGCTTCAAAAAAGCCCGAAAATAAAAATTGTTTTACCATACTGGACACGCCTAAAGTGGAGAAACATCGTATAAGGCTAAACCTTTGCACTCCAGATGGGGAAAAAATTTTTGAATGTAAAGCCCACAACAGAGAACTCTTCAAATCTCTTAAGAAAAAGGGGTGGGGAGAAATGGTAAGTTCAGGTATACTATCCGGCGTTGACGATTACAAAAACGACCAGGTATGAGTTATCAAAATTTTGTCTACATAACCGAAGAGTTGCACAGAAAAAAAGCGATCCGCATGCAGTGGGGAGAGTGTGAAGTTTCTTTTAAACTAGGTGGAAATAACGATACCTGGAAAGTGCAGTCCTCTATTTCGCAAGACCCACAAATTGCTGAGGATATGCAAGTCCTAAAAAGCTTAGGAATGCAAAAAAATCCTTGTATCCGTTTCCATGAAAGCGAAAAAAAAGAGCTGTTATTTGTTAAAGAGTTTCAAAAAACAAATCGCTATACCCTTTTTCGTCAATTCATGAAAAAATATCTTGAAGAGGCAAAAAGCTGGAAGCTGGCTTTGGACCTTGAAGAAGAAGAGTAATTAAATTTTTACTAACCATCTGTGAAAAAAAGGGCTGTCGTTGACAGCCTCTTTTTTTAGGAGCGGATCTAATGAAAATATCCTTGTCGAGAGTGCTCTATTTTTGATGGCAAGCGATAAACTGCAAAAGAGATTCAGATCCCCTTTTGATTCTAATTTTTTTGCCCAATCCTCAATAAGATTTACAGTATTTTCAAAAGGATGAAAAAGGAGAAAATCCCGATCAATAAAATTTTCGCTACCTGCTCTACTTTTTGGATTTACAAAACAAGCCATGTCACATACAGGAGCAAAAAAACGGTGAGTCTGCGTAACAATTCTTAAAGAGGGCTCTAAAAGAACAACGCTACTTTTTTCCTCTTTTAAAATTTTTAAAATTTGAAGAGGTAAGGAGGAAAAACATGTATCCAAAAATGGGACAAAAGCTACCCCCAGGCTTTTCAAATGGAGGTGAAAACAGTCGATCTGCTCCTCAGTGAAGGAGTGATTTGGACCCAATAAAGGGATAATTTTTAGGGGTTGCATACCCCTTCAAATAGAAAAAAAGGCTCTTTATTGCAATATCTTATTCAAATCATTAAGTAGTGCATGCAACCTCTTTTTTTCGATCTGGGAGAGTTTAAGAGGCTTTAGAGAGGCCTTTTCAAGGAGCCTTTCTAATGAAAGGGCAATTTGATCTGCGAGAGTTGTTCTGCGTTTATCCTCTAATGAGAGGGGGAAGGCATTGCGTATTTTTTCTAAAAAGATCTCTTTTGATTCCCCTTGATAAGTACGCACTAACTCTTGTTTTGTCTCAAGATCTCCTTGACGTGTAGCCAAAGTATAAATTGCCTGCTTGGGTAGATCTGTAAGCCTCTCTTTGAGAGGTTGCGGAAGCGATTTGTAAAATTCGTAGTATTGTAAAAAATTGTAAGGTGTTTGTCTGTTCCCATAGGCAAAAAGGAGCCATTGGGAAAAAGCTCCGTCTTTATAGTTTTTTAGGAGCTCTTGAGCCTTTTTGATTCGCTCTCCATGCAAAATAATTGCTTGGGAATTGATGGCCTTTACCTCAGAAGTGATAGAAAGGAGTGCATCGAGGTCTGAAGAGGTATCTTGTATTTTTCCTTTATAGAATTCGATGAGGCTGCGTATTTCAGCAACCTCTTGGTCTTGAAGCGGAATCACCTTAAAAACACCGGCAAAGCTAGAAAGCTGACCTTTGTTTGAGCGCTCAGCCAAAGAATCCATTTTCTTTGAAAGGCTTTCGTTTTTCTTCAAGCGCTCTTTTAAGATGGCATTCACATCATCCATTAGACTTCCTCTAAAACCAATTCCTTCTCTTCTTCGATCTCTTTTAGATGTAAATCTGTTTTACATCCACGAAGCACTTCTCGGGCCAATTTTTTGAAGTCTTCAAGAGCACGAGATGTGCGAGAAATCTCCACGATTGGTCTGCCACGAATCGAAGCATCTGCTACGACCTTATCGCGACGGATTTTGGTTTTCAAGATTTTTTGCGGGAAAGTCTCTTCAATCACATTTAAAAATGCTTGGTTGCTTTTGCCTCTTTCATTCCAAAAAGAGAGAAGAACTCCCAAAACTTCTACAGGGTGGCGTTTGCTGATTTGGTTGATAAAGATCCCTAATCTATATAACCCTTTCACGCTGTAAAACTCTGGGGTCGCGCAGATTAAACACTTGTTGGAGGCAATCATCGCAGACTCTGTCAGCCAGCACAAAGAGGGGGGTGTATCGATGATCACAAAGTCGTAATCAGCTTTACCAAGAATCCCTTTAAGCCTCTCATGAGAGTAGCGATCCTGCGCCAGTTGTTCGGTCACCTCTATCCTTTCCAGCCAGGTATCTGCCGGAACAAGGTGAAGGTTCTTTGTCTCTGTCTCCAAGATCACTTCATCGAGTTGTTTGGCCCCTTGTAAAACGGGTGCCATAGAGTCGTACGCATCGGGGTCAAAACCAAGCCCGGTGGTCAAGTTGCTTTGCGCATCAAAATCGATAAGCAGAACTTTTTTCTTATGAATTTTCGCCAGGACGGCACCGAGATTCAAAGAGACGGAGGTCTTTGCAGTACCCCCTTTGAAGCTGGCTACGGTAATTATTTGCATGTGGAAACCTCACCAAAAGGTAATAAGGTTTTTAAGGATTTTGTGGCAACCTCTTCTTTGAGGCTATCCAACACGGTTTGCAGCTTTAGATCGTTCAACATTTCATTAGAGCGTGCGCGAATCGAGATGGTCTCCTGTTCGGTCTCTTTGTCTCCCAAAATGAGCATATAGTTGTATTGCAGAAGCTGTGCATTGCGGATTTTTTTGCTTACAGACTCGTTTGTCGCATCGATATCTACAAAAAATCCTTGGGTTTCAAATACCTCTTTAATGCTCTCCCCGTAGGCAACATGACGATCGGTAACAGGGATGATCACAAGTTGTCTTGGGCTGATCCAAAGAGGAAATTTACCGGCAAAGTGCTCCACCATGATCCCCAAAAAGCGCTCAATCGAACCCAAAATCGCCCTATGAATCATAACAGGCACCTTTTCTTGCCCATCGGCATCGGTGTATTTTAGATGAAAACGTTCTGGCAAGAACATGTCGAGCTGAATTGTTCCGCATTGCCATTTGCGATCGAGTGCATCTAAGATCTTAAAGTCGATTTTGGGGCCATAAAAAGCTCCATCCCCCTCGTTGATCTTGAAAGTGTGACCGGATGCAACCAGAGCCTTCCTAAGGCCTTGCGTAGCTACATCCCACATCTGATCGGTTCCAATGCTTTTTTCAGGTCTTGTAGAGAGCTCTAGGGAGTACTTCAGTCCAAAAGTGGAGTAAAGGATTTCTACCAGCTTCAAAACGTTGAGGATTTCTGACTCAATCTGATCTTCACGCATGAAAATATGGGCATCGTCTTGTACAAAAGAGCGGACTCTAAACAGCCCCGAAAGGGCTCCAGAAAACTCGTGGCGATGTACTTGACCAAATTCCATCACCCTCAGAGGAAATTCTCTATAGCTGTGCTGCTTGCAGCTATAATAGAGCATGCAACCGGGGCAATTCATAGGCTTTACAGCGAATGTTGCCTTTTCCACCTCGGTGGTGTACATGTTTTCTCTATAATTTGCCCAATGGCCCGATTGTTCCCACAAGCCCTGGTTCAAAAGGATAGGTGTTTTGATCTCGATATAACCGGCCTTATATTGCAAATCTCTCCAATAACCGATCAGTTTGTTGAGCATCAACATCCCTCTGGGGTGGAAAAAAGGCATTCCCGGTCCAAATTCGTGAAAAGAGTAGAGATCGAGCTCTGCACCCAATTTCCTGTGATCCCGTTTTTTCGCCTCCTCAATATGATCCAGATAGGCTTTCAGCTGTTTTTTATCGGGAAAAGAGATTCCGTAGACACGTGTAAGAACCGGATTATTCGCATCCCCCTTCCAGTAGGCGCCTGAAACTTTTGTGAGTTTCATCGCTCGCACTTTACCGATGTTAAACAGGTGTGGGCCGCGACAAAGATCGAAAAATTCCCCTTGCCGATAGGCAGTAATAGGCGATCCCTCCTCAAAGCTTTGGATCAATTCGCATTTGAAGCGGTTCTCTTTGAATGCATCGAGAGCCTCTTTTTTATTTTTGAATTCCATCCTCTCGGGCTTGAAATTTTCGTTTACCACCTCTTGAACCATCTCCTCGATTTTTTTGAAATCGTGTTCAGAGATAGAAAGATTGTAGAAATCGTAATAAAAACCCTGCTCAATTGCGGGCCCAATGGTCGGTTTTGCCTCAGGATACAAACGCAGAATAGCTTGGGCTAAAACGTGTGCAGAAGAGTGCCAGAAAGTCTCTTTTCCAAGAGGGGTGGAGAAATCGAAAAATTCGATCACA
>RGXB01000052.1 GCA_010029555.1 bacterium | reverse complement strand
GAGGACTACTATCAGGCTAAGAAAAAGCTCTTTACCATAGCAAAAAAAAACGTAATCATAGGTGTGGATGATCCTTACGGCAAGAGGCTATATGAAGAGCTCAATAGGGATGCCAAAACTTTTGGAAAAGACCCCGCAGCTGACTTCATGATTACTGATATCCAGCTCACCATGACAGAATCTTCTTGTAATCTTGTCCATAGGGGAAAAACTACCCCTCTTTCAATACCTATGATCGGATACTACCACCTTTATAATATGGTGGCAGCTATTGCAATGGTCTATCCTTATGTTTTGGATATAGAGTTGCTTTGTAATAGGGCTAAAACCTTTCCCTCGGTGCCAGGGCGTAGCGAGTTAATTTTGACCCAAAAGGGCTTCTCTGTAATGGTCGATTATGCGCATAAACCCGATGCGTTAGAGAAACTTCTCATCTCTTTAAAAAAAGCAGGAGCCAAAAAAATCACCACAGTTTTCGGTTGCGGAGGAGAGAGGGATAAAGAGAAGAGGCCAAAAATGGCATCAATAGCGGAAATGCACTCGGAAAAAGTGATTGTAACCACCGATAATCCTCGTAAAGAGGACCCTTTAGAAATTATGGAAATGATTAGGCAGGGGTTTAGGCATAAAAACCACCAAATCATTTTGGATCGCAAAGAGGCGATCAGACAAGCTTTAAGCGAAGCCCAAGAGGGGGAAGTGGTTTTGATTGCAGGTAGAGGCCATGAAAGAGAGCAAAAATTACGTACAGCTTCGATCCCTTTTCTTGATAGCGAGGTTGCAAAAAACCTTTTAATTGAGATATAACAGGCCAATGGTTCGCCTTTTTCTCCTTTTAACTCTGCTTTTTCCGATGTCAGTAGACGCAGCGCGGCTCCGTAAACACACCTCTTTAAAACAAGTCCCCAAGATAGTCCCTTCAAGGGCGAAAATTGTGATAGACGCTGGCCACGGAGGGGACGATTTTGGGACAAAAGTGGGGCAAACAATTGAAAAAGTCATCAATTTGAAGACTGCCGAGTACGTAGCGGCCCTCTTGAGAAAAGGGGGTTATGAGGTATTAATGACGCGCAAAAAAGATGTTTTTATCTCATTGGCTGACAGGGTCGATTTTGCTAATCGCTCAAAAGCGAGCTTAATGGTGAGTATTCACTTTAATGCAGCCCAATCCAAAGAGGCGGAAGGTCTGGAGATTTTTTACTTTAAAGATCCGATTCAAGAGAGAAAAAACCACTCCAAAAATTTGGCTGATCATGTGATGCGTTTTCTTGTGAGTATCACAAAAGCTAAATCCCGAGGGGTCAAGACCGGAAATTTTTGTGTGATTCGCGATACACAAATCCCCTCTATTCTTGTAGAAGGGGGTTTTTTGACAAATGAAAGAGAGCTTGAAAAAATACGCCAGGATCAGTATTTAAAGAGTTTAGCTCAAGGGATATTTGACGGGATCGAGGCGTATTTAGGGCCAAAAAACAGCTAAAGAAAGCGTCCTCGGCGCGAGTCGAACGCGCGGCCTAGTGCTTAGGAGGCACTCGCTCTATCCTGCTGAGCTACGAGAACAAAAAAATTCTGGAAGCATTTTAAATGTTCCACCAACTGTTTGCAAGGGGAAAATCATGGATAAAAAATCGGACATTGGCCTAGTAGGTCTAGCGGTCATGGGGCAAAACCTTGTTTTGAACCTTTCTGACCATGGATTTTCTGTTAGTGTATTCAATAGAACGTATGAAAAAACTAAAGAATTCACTGATGGTGGCGCTAAGGGAAGGGCAATTTTCGGATTTGAAAAAATGAAAGATTTTATCTTATCATTATCCAAGCCTAGAAAAATTATTTTACTTGTTAAAGCGGGAACCGCTGTTACAGATACAATCAATGAGATTCTCCCTTTTTTAGAAAAAGGGGATCTGATCATCGATGGAGGCAACAGCTATTTTAAAGATACCCAAAAGCATTTTACAGACCTTCAGGGAAAAGGGATACACTATATCGGGATGGGTGTATCAGGTGGCGAAGAGGGTGCACGTTTTGGCCCCTCATTAATGCCTGGGGGTACTCCTGAGGCGTACAAAATGATCGAGCCGATGATGACAAAGGTTGCTGCAAAGTTCAATAATGAGCCTTGCGTTACCTATATCGGTCATGATGGCGCGGGGCACTATACTAAAATGGTGCATAATGGAATTGAGTATGGAGATATAGAGATCATCGCCGAAAGCTATGAGCTTTTAAAGGCTTACGGATTATCCAATCAGGATATGGCAAAAGTCTTTGAGGGGTACAACGGCTCCAAAAGACCTTTAAAAAGTTTTTTGATCGAGATCATGGGTAAAGTTTTGCGGTTCAAAGAGAATGGCAAAGAGATGATCGATTTTGTGAATGACGTAGCGGGACAAAAAGGGACCGGAAAATGGACAGCTCAAGAGGCTTTAGATCTTTCTGTTGATGCGGGGGTGATCACGCAAGCTGTTTTTGCCCGTTGTTTATCTGCTAGTAAAGCAGAAAGGATGAAGGCTTCGACTCTATTCAAGAAGCTATTGGACAAACCACAATACTCCAGAGAAGAGATCATTAAAAAGCTCGAAGGGGCACTTTATGTAGCTAAAATTGTATCCTACACGCAGGGTTTTATCCTTTTAAGGGATGCAGCAAAAGCCTACTCTTGGACACTAGACTATGGAAAAATTGCGGCTATTTGGAGACAAGGCTGTATCATTCGTAGCGATTTTTTAGATGAGATTACAAAAGCTTTTAATCAAAATAAAAGCCTAGAGTCGCTGATGATGGCCCCTTTTTTTCAGAAAGCTGTTCAAGAGCACTTGCGTGATCTAAGAGATGTTGTGAAAGAGATGACAGCGATGGGGATACCTGCACCTTGTCTATCGACCGCTTTAGCGTTTGTGGATGGTTACACCACTCCAAAAGGGGTAGGAACGGTGATTCAAGCTTTGAGAGATGCCTTTGGCAGTCATCAAGTAGAGCTCACATCAAAGCCGGGAGAATATGTCCATATTAATTGGCTAGGCTCTGCTTTTGATGTCTCTTCAACCCATTATAATCGTTAGAAAGCTTTTAGGAAAAAAGATTTTTAAACAGGGTAACTAGTTTTAAGTCCGTCTTCGAGGGCGGACTTTTAGTATTTTTCTTTGTTTTACCGCTTGCGTAATGACCTCCTGGGGAGTGGTTGAATTCATCGTCATGGCCAATTTTTCCAGGAGTTTTTTTTGTAAAATTCTAAAATTTTTATATGAAGGATTTGGTCGTGGTTTTTCAGGTCGTTCTAAAAGTGCCTTTGCAATCTTATAGTTTATAGAGTCGTATTTAAACTTCTTTAGATCGCCACTCTCCAGATAAGGTGCAGAAAGCATAGTAGTCTTATAAGCCTCCTTATTGGGTGCTCTTCTGAAAAAATGGATAAAATTTTCTAGTTTTTGGAACGTATCAAAGAAAAGAGGAATTGGATATATTTTACCGTTAGGGGATCTATCATGCATTTCAGAGCTCTCCCCCAAATTATGCAAAAGTAAGAAGTATTGGTCATTTTCCCCTTTAAAAATCTCTGCGTAAACGCTGTGCCCTCGATATCCCCCCCAAATAAGTACAGAGGGGGCATCAAAACTCATACTTAAAAGGCTATCCAAATTTTTAACGACACAACTACCTGAATACTGGCGATGTTTTGGTCGAATCGAGGGCAGATGATGAATATGTTTTTGTGAAATAGGTTCTAGATCTGCCAAAGCCACGATAGGGTTAGATAGTAGTGATAGAATTTTAGTGAAGGTTTTATTCGACCTTTTCAAGATTTCTATTTCATTTTGAAACTCTACAGGGGAAAATTCTACGCTAGAAGGTTGAGAACCTTCTTGAATTTTTTTAGTGATCGATGGAAAAAATGTACTCAGGGTAAAAAGAACAAAATCGACGGTGATATTTCCAGGATGTTTAAGCTCTGGAGAAAACTCTTCCCCAACATCTAAAGAGGCGTATTTAAGAGATTCTATTTGTTCTAAAGAGAGCGTGTAATAATATAGATTGATCAGTAACAATAATGTAGGTAGTTTTGATTCTCTTGTGGGGTTTTCTGGAAGTTTTTCTAAAAAAAAATCTCTTAGAATAGAAGTTTTTTTAGGATTTCTTTTTGCTAGTCGACAACAGATATCTAAGTGATCGCTCTCTAAAGCATCAACAAAATAATGTGAAAAAAAGTCTAGTTTCAAAAAAGGGTAAATTTCTTCAAATTTTAGAGGATCAGTTATCTTTTTAAACATCTCAAAACTATAAAAAAATTGCTTTTTTGATAGGTTCTCAAAAATTTCAGCCGTTATTTCCTCCTCAGGAGTAATTATAATAAGTCTTTTTATAATCTCATATAAATCACGCGAAGAAATTTTATTTTCCACCTCGCTTGTGGGGAGAATCTCAAAAAGTAAGGCTCTGGTGCGTTTGGTATCAAAAAAACAAGAAATATACTCTAAAAGGTTTCTGTCAATCAGAACAAATACAATCTCCTTCAGCGTATTAGGATCTTTAATAGATTTTATTAAATTCTTTTGATAAGTTAGGGCTGGGTCTGACTGGTCTGAGCTTAGCGTGAGAAGAAAAAATTCCTTAAGCTCAAAATCACTCGGGTTTTGCCTAGGATTGAATTGTCCAGAGAGTGCCAGACTACGAAGCGCTGTTGTAGTTCTTGGACGAAAATAGGGACTTGCTACCTGGCTGGTTTTTTCTTTTGACATTGATGAAATCTCCCTTGCGTTAAAAGTAGCCCGAGGGATTGTGGAATTTGTTTCTTCTGAGCTTAAAGAAACTATATCTATAGCAACTTTTGTAATTTTAGGTATTGTTTTGCTAGGGTCTGTTTCTTGTGGAACGGGCGTTGGTCTAACCAATCCATTTGGGGGTATATTTGCCATAAACCCTCGGATAAACAAATACTGTTTTTTTGTAAAAGCATATTAAAATTTAGTTTATGCATCTGTCTTGATGGAAAAATAAAACCTATCCAATATTAGCTAAGTGAATTTTATAGGTTTCATAATGAAAAGATGGTTTTTCTTTCTCTGTTCTATGGTTTTTTTTTCCTTGCAATATGCCGACGTGGTAGTGATTACAGGTGCCTCACGTGGTATTGGCTATGAGACGGCAAAACTTTTTGCTGATCGTGGACACACGGTCTATGGGATTGTTAGAGGGGATAAGTATAAAGATTTGCAAAAGGAGAATATCTGTTTTTTGTCTGTTAATTATAGAGACGAGAATTCTATTAAAAATACGATAGACAGAATAAACCAAGAGTCATCAGGTGTAGATATTTTGATCAATAATGCAGGTTATGCGTTGATAGGACCTGTGGAGACATTAGCTGAGGATCAAATCCAAGACCAGATGGAGGTGAATTTTTTTGCCCCAGTCCGTTTTGTAAAGGCGGTTTTGCCTATCATGAAAAAAAAGGGGAGCGGGTGTATTTTGAATATAAGTTCGATAAATGCTGTGGCTTCTCAGCCTTTTGGGTCTCTATACTGTGCAAGCAAAGCCGCACTTGAATCGTTTAGTGAATCGCTTTACGCTGAGCTTTTACCCCTTCCAATCAAAGTCTGTATTCTACAACCGGGGCCTCTCAAAACCGATTTTCAATTGATTATGGGGGCTATAGAGCACGATCAAAAAGACCTCCAGAAGATCTGTAATAGTTTAAAAGAATCGATAGAGAGACGACTAGAGCATCCCATTTTTAATGAGCACGGTCAGACGGCAAAAGAGATTGCAAACCTCATTTACGAGATCGTAAACGATCCAAATCCAAAACTGCGCTATCAAACAAGCGCCTTTGCAAGATCCTCAGTTGCAGATAAGTTGAAAGATCTCGATGGAGAAATTTTCAAAAAGCAATGGCTAGCACCTTAAAAAGGTGCCTCATTGATCGCCGGTCGCTTGGCTTTTCTGGATTTTTCTCAAAGCGGAAGCTTTTGCTTTTACTTCACTAGGGGAACCGGTTGGATCGATAAGCAGTCGTATTATTTCTCTTTGTAAATTCCTAAATTTGCGATATTCAGGGTACATAGGGCTCCTATGTTTACTGGGAGTGGTTAAAGAAAGAACAAATGGTTGAAGGTTTTCTTCTTTTTGGACTCCAAAGCCTGACCCTATGAACGCATTAGACAAGGCAAACTGCCTTACAAGAGCAAGGTAATCCTCTTCTGTGGAATTCTTCCGGCAAAACTCTATACAAAAATATTTAAAAAAGTCAAAGTTTTCAAAATATAAGGCAAGGGGGAAGATTTTTTTGCTTTTATCTTGCATATGCAACTTTAATCCAGATCCCAAATCATGTACTAATGCAAAATATTGTCCACCTAATTTAAAAACTTCTACGTAAACTGAATGACCCTGAAATCCTCCATGCATGATTATTGAAGGGGCTGTAGAACTCATACTTAGAAGGCTATTAAAATTTTTTACGACGCAGCTTCCAGAAAATTGTCTGTTTTTCGCTGTTACACATGGCCATGATTTTTTATCATTAAGATCTATTTCCTCAAGAATTTTTACAGCCTCATCAGGGGAAAGAAGTAGCGTGCGCATTTTATTGATCAATCTTTTTGAGTCAGGGTCTAGTGAAGCATAATCCTTTTCAAGGTCTTGAGGTTTCAAACCCCAAAAAGAAGTTTTGCTAGCTTGTATTTTTTCTTGTACTTTCGGATAAAGTATACCCATCGAAAAGAGAAAAACAAAGAGAGGATTGTTTCCTTCGAGTAGATTTAGGTCCTGGTGTCCCCCGATGTCAAAGATCCCATTTTCAAGCTTTTCTAGGTTGTTTTTTAATTGATTGTATATAGATAAACGATCTGAGAAAATAATCTCATTCCAAAAACCACATAAGGCTTTTGTTACAAATTCTTCTTTTGTTCCCCATCCGGCTTTACCAAAATTAACGCATAACTGTTGAAAATCACTCAAGCTAATATATCTGAGGTCATCTGGTATAACCCAATTTATGTGCAGTATTGGTGTTATTGTATGTAAATATGCGTGCTCGTTTTTTTTTCTATCAAATATTTTTCCCCTTTCAAAAAAATCATGCCGAGTACCTTGACTCCCTCCAAAACG
>RGXB01000051.1 GCA_010029555.1 bacterium | reverse complement strand
TTCCATATTCAGCAATTTTGTCCGCACTCAAATCCCCTTTTACGTCTCCAAAAGTGGTCTTTTCCGCTGTTTTTTTAGAAAAAAGCTGCGAGAGGTAGCCAAAAATGGCAATACCAAAATTGATAATCGAGTAGGAGAGGTCTACCTCCTGGCTGAACATCCTGTTTGGAGTAAAAGGAGTTACCCCTTTAGCCGCAACCAATATGTCTCCTGTTGCTTGAAGGTGGTTCATCTTTTTATTGGAATCATCAGCAGAATTCTTCTCTTTTTGTGCTTGTTGAGCCAACGGATTTTCAATATTGAACCCTACGTAATGTTTTGAAGAGACCGCCGATACTTCTTTACCGGTAGACTGATAAACAGCGGTCATTTTCTTTGCGGTAGCCTTTTTCTGCTTCTCCCAAACCCCTGGTACGATAGAGGGGGGGGCGGGCTTCGCAAGATCTACGATTTTTTGCAATATACTTACCATAAGGTAAATATTATATTATAATATAAATTATTTTACAATAAATGGTTAAGTCATTGAGGGTGTACTTGTTGCAAATCAGACTAGAGGTTTTCTAACTACCCAAGTTTGGGGGAAACGGGTACATCTGTATTCATTTTAATAAAAAAGGGATTGAAATGAGCGCCAGCTATGGCTCACCGCAACCCCTTTATATAGGCTTTCAAGAATCAAAAAGCTAGTAAGACTGGGATTTTCCGCACCCGCAAGAGCTTTTTGCGTTTGGATTAGAGATTTTAAACCCTGCCCCGTTTAGGCCCGAGTGGTAATCAATTTCGGCACCAAGCAATAAACCAACTTTGCGATTATCGACATGGATATCTAGCCCGTTGGAATGAAATACCGTATCTAACTCTTTATCAGCCTCTTGAGAAAAATCGAGTACGTACTGGAACCCGCTACACCCCCCGGGGATACAGTCGAATCTTAGGGCGGCATTTTCCAAACCTTCCGTTTTGGCGATCTCTTTAAAAGCTTCTGCAGCTTTTTGGGTTACATGAATTCCATTCAACTCGAGCTTTTGTTCAAGAACAGTGTTCAGCGTGCGCACAAGACTCTCAATCTCCTCAGAATCGTATCCGTGAGAAAGCATCCCTGCTTCTAAAGTTTCGTAGCTGCTTGAATGACAGCCTACACAGTGTAAACCTGCGTCTGTAATAGACTGTGCAAGTTTTTGGCTCTTTTCAGGAAAGCCGTTGAGGATCTGTTCGATCGTCATCTCTTTTGTAATCATGGGTTAAGCCCTTTTTTAAAATCTGAATTTAACAGTGCCCTCGGAGGCGATTTTGCATTGGCATGCAAGCCTTTCTACCCCTTGACCTGGTTTAAGTTGCTCTGGTTTAGGACCCAAAAAGTCCTCTTCTGCCTCATTGTAGGGTGAAAGATGGCTTCCCCCTTCAACCACCTCAATGATGCAAGTGCCGCAAATTCCCTCTTCACATGCAAAAGGGACCCCCGCCTCCTCGCAGCAACTTTTGATAGAGGCGCCCTCTTCTAAATTTCCAAGCTCGATCTCTTTGCCCCGATCCAAAACAACTAATTTTGTGTGTGACACAGTGTATTAACTCCTAAATGCGATTTGTTCGCCTATGGCCTGGGGGATAGTCGAATGAAAGAACCCCATTTTGAGGTGAGCCATAAACATTTTGATTCGAAGTTTATCAAAAAGTACCCCTTAAAGCAACCCTGTAGGAGGTTTTTTTTGACCAAATATTGGGAAAAGCACTTTACAGTTTTTAACTAGCTCATTGTGAATTAGTTGAATCTAAATATTTCAAAAAGCATAATTAATTGATGTTCAATAAAAAAATCTTTTTTGCTTTGTTTCAATTTACTAGTCTGGCCGCTTTTGGGGTGGTACCACCTTACCTTCAAGAAAAAGAGTCCTATTCTGCAGCTTTGAACAGCTATACACTTGTAGCTATTACATTTCACTATAACGAATCCCGATTTTGTTATTTAAAAGAGGTTCTTCAGCGTCTTAGCACTTTCCCCAAAGCCGATATCGTCATTTTTACAAATACCTGCGTACCGGAAAAAATAGCTAGAATTGAACAAAGTAGTAAAAAAGTTTTCCCCTCCGGTATCAAAGAGGGCTCTATTTCGATCAAAAGTATTTCCTCAATCAAAGACCCATTTGATCTTACCTGGAGTCATAAAGAGCTCATTCAAAACGATTTTTTGGAAGAAAAAAAAGGGTATTCCCACTTCCTCTATTTAGAGGATGATATTGGCCTGGATTTTACCAATTTTTGTTATTTCCTCCATTTTCGGAAGGTCCTTAGACCAACAGGGCTTCTCCCCGCATTTTTACGGGTAGAAATAAACCAAAAAGGGGATCTTGTAGCAACCGATAATTGTGAAGTTTTGGACTTCTCAAAGCAAAAGAGGCTCAGTTATGAAAATTTGATTTTTATCAATCCAACATCACCCCATATGGGCTGTTTTATTTTAGATAAAGAGCTTGCTAAAGAATATGTGCAAACCGACTCTTTTCAAAAAGAAAAAAGCAAGAACGTTTGTCCTTGGGAGGTGAGGGAGAGGGCTGCTATGGGATTGTGTTTTGAAAATATCCCCTACCCCTTTGGCTGTCGCTATGTTGTCCCAGTAACTCAAGGCGGAATCGGAAAATACCAGAATAGATTTGTGTGCCCAGAGTTCAGTATAGTCTATCATTTACCCAATACTTACGCAAATGATCCAGGAAGTAAACATGGCAAAATACCTATAGAGTCTCTTTTTACCTGCTTGAAAAATTGAGCCCGATTAGCCTAAATATGGAGAACATATAACAATGATTTCAAATAAATTAAAATAGCGAAAAAACGTAATGATTAATAATCTTCTCTTGCGGACGCTTGGATATATTGTGGGTTTCAGTGTATCTATTTTATCAAGTACAATAAAAGAGCTCCCCCCTTTCATAAAAGAGGGTACATCGTATCAATCGGCCTTGGATTGTTATCCATTGATTGCAATAACCTGCCACTACAACCCCGAGCGGTTGGAGTGCCTGGAAAAGGTTCTACAGACACTAAAGACGTTCCCGAAAGCCGATATAGTCCTTTTGACAAATACCGGACGCAAAAGAAAAACTAAAGAGATCGAAGAGTGTTATAAAAAAGTATTCCCTGCTGGTATCGAAAGTAAAACAGTATCTATGCGCACATGCCCAGACCTCATGCATCCTATTGAGCTTACCTGGTCCCATAAACAGCTGATCAAAGACGAATTTCTCGATCCTCAAAAGGGGTACACCCACTTTATTTATCTTGAAGACGATATAGCGCTTGACTTTGATAATTTCTGTTATTTTGTCCATGCGCGCGATGTTCTCAAGGAAAAAAGGCTTATTCCCTCTTTCTTACGCGTCGAGACTAACAATAGAAATCAGATTGTTAGCTCCAGTAGCGCATACAAAATTGCGGTCAATAAGCATCCTCAGGCCCCCTACAGACACCTCCTTTTTCTGAACCTTAATGACCCTTTTTGCGCCTGCTATATTTTGGATAAAGAACTCGCTGAAGAGTATAGCAATTCCCCCTCTTTTGACCTAAAAAACAGCTCCAAAGTATGCAGTTGGGGAATACGGATGCGCGCGGGGATGGGATTATGTTTTGAAAATATCCCCTCTCCCTTTTATCACCGTTTTGTCATCCCTTTGGATGTGGACCGATTAACCTGCCCATTTTATGCACAAGTGAGCCATATCCCAAGCAGTTTAGCGCGAACCTCCTCAAATTTAGACCATAAAATTCCGGTCGATTCTCTTTTCTATTTCACACAAAAGGGGGAGAAATGAGGCCCTTTTTAACGGTATCTTTTTGGGTAATTTCCTTCATCGCCAACCTGTCTGGGGGCACACTCCCCCCCCCTTTTTTGCAAGACCTCTCATCTGTCGAGGAGGCAAGGCAAAGTAGTGTTTTAGTAGCAATCACTTTTCACTACGACTCTAAAAGGTTTTGTTATCTGGAACAAGTTTTAAGTTTTCTTGCGACATTTCCAAAAGTGGATATCGTAATTATTACAAACACCAAGGAAGAAAAGAAGATCCGGCAGATTGAAGAGAGTTTTCAGAAGGTGAATGGGACAACACCCATCAAAGGTTCGAAAAGCATCCGCAGTTTTCCAAACCTCGAACACACCCATAACCTCACCTGGTGCCATAAAGATCTCATCAGCAACGAGTTTTTTGACCAAAAAAATGGCTACACCCACTTTATCTATTTAGAAGATGACATGGGGCTGGACTTTAACAATTTTTCCTATTTTGTCCACTTTCGCAAAGAGTTCAAAAACTTGGGAGTTATCCCCTCTTTTTTAAGAGTAGAGGTGAATCAAAACAATGCGTTTGTCAGCACAGATTACACTTCGAGGGTAAATATTGATAACCGCTTTCAGGTTCACTACGAAAATTACGTGTTTGTAAACCCCAAAAACCCCTACACGGCCTGTTTTATTTTAGATCATGAACTGGCTCAAGAATATGTAGCCTCCCCCTCTTTTGATAGAACTGAAAGCTCTGTTTTGTGTAATTGGGGGACGCGCGAAAGGGCTGCGATGGGGCTTTGTTTTGTCAACGTACCTCCAGATTTTACGAGTCGCTACGTGATTCCTTTAGTGAAAAAATCACATTTAATCCCAAGCTATATTTGGATTTACCACCTACCCAATAATTACGCTAACGATCCAACAACAAACCTGGGTAAGATAAAAATAGAAAATCTTTTCTTCTCCCGCCAAAAAAATCCTAGTTACCGTAAAGGGTTTATTTTGAAACCTTAACATTTTGAAGCCATCACTTTTTTCCTAGTCCCATTTAGGGGGACACCCCTCTTGGGGATTTTTAAAGTCATGAGAGGGGGGGGTAATTTTGAGTAGTTCTGTAAAGAAATCTTCCTTTAAAAATAAAAAATGGTATACTTAATCCTCTTAAAGGAGGCCTAAATGATTGTTTCTTTTTTCGGTAAAACCATTGCTAAAAACGCCCCTAATGCACAAGGAGCTTTTGATCCCCTCCTTCTTTTGGCCAAAACCATCGCGGGACTACAAAAAAGCATGATCGACAACTCCCGCAAAATCCAGGAGAAAAACAGGGAGCAGGAGAAAGCAATCCGGATTTATAGAGAAAATTTTGAGACAAAAAAGATGCTCGTAAAGCGGGAAAACCGCCTTCTTGAATGGATCAAAAAGGCTAAAAAATAGCCGTCGAAATCTTCCCCTAAAAAAAAGCGATCCGCTAACATTCTCTTTATGAGCTATTACCTGTATCTCGCCTCGATTTTTTATCTCTTCGGTCTTTGGGCAAAAGAGCCTATAAAGCTAATTTGGCTTTCCCAAAAACCGGAACACAGCTGGGAGGACACCTGGCTCCATGAGCTTTTTGAAGAGTGTGGGGCTCCAATTGTGGATGTGGTAGATCTCTCCATGACAAAGATAGAAGAAAGGGCGGTTCTTGTTATTTCCAACCCCCCCTTGGAGAAGCTCACTCACCTACTGACCACCTATCGCCTGCTCAATATCCCATTTGGTGTGATTCAGCTATCGGACGAAGAGCTCCACTATAGCGATATTGACTATCAAAGCGCCTCTTTTATTCTGAAAAATTACTGGTGCGCTTCCTTGGAAAAAAGGGATAAACGGGTACTTTTCTTCCCTTTAGGGTACAAAAGAAATTTTTGGAAGGGGTTTCATGGCGTAGTAAAGCCCGCTTTTCAGCGAGCCTATAATTGGAGCTTTGCCGGAAATGTCGCTAGGCCTCAGAGGCTTAAGATGGCGCGACACATGGGATGTATTGAGGGGTATTTTTTCTATCGTGCCGATGGCTTTAACAGCCAGCACGCTTTGAATACAGCACAGTATAGGGATTTACTACTTGAGTCGACATTTTCCCCTTGTCCTATCGGGAACAGTTCATTTGATTCTTTTCGGGTGTATGAATCGCTTGAAGCGGGATCCATTCCTATTGTCCAAAGTACCCATAAAGGGGACTATTTTACCCATCTTTTGGGTCCCCACCCCCTCCTAGTTGTAGAGGACTGGCAGGAGGCGCCAGGTTTAGTGCGAAAGCTTCTTGAAAACCCCTTACAGCTCGAAAATAAAAGGCTCGCCTGTTTGAGTTTTTGGGAAAAAAAGAAAAAGGAGCTAAAATCCACAATCAAAGCTCTTGTGGATGAGACATTTAAAGATTAAAAACTAAAACTCATTAGCCGGGTCGCTATTTTCATGAATCATGTTCTCTACGGTTTTTTTAAGAGTCATAATTCCCCGACGAAATCCGCACTCAAGCAATATACGATCTAAGTAACTCCACTCCGTCTCGAAGTGATCAAGCCTGGTCTCTAGTCTGGCAATCTCTTTTAAAAGCTCTTTTTCACGCATCCACTACACCCTTTGCCGCTCGCCCCGAGGAAATCGGAATCCACGTTATTTTTCAGTTCACTTATAAAGTATATTATAAATTAATTTAATAAACAAACAAAAACCTAGGAATTATTAAAAATATTTAGTTTATTAAAATTAAAATTTTGTATTATAATAGTTTTTGTAAAAGAAAATAAAAACCAAAAGGTAATAATATGTCAGCAAATGGAATTATTTCGGGTGGAGAAAGCGCCAACGATGGCGTACAACCAGGTCTTTTTAGCAGCGTGAAGGATAGCGTGATGGAAAAAGTGTCTTCACTCAGTACCGGTATTTCTTCACTCGGTGCCACTATTAAAAACACGGTGATACCACCAAGTCATCAAAAGAATAACGAAGAAATTGCACGTACTAATACTATACTAGACGATTTCCGTAGAACGGTTAAGCAAACTTATAATACTGATAGTAAGTTAGCTGAAGCTGATTTTAGACGTTTAGTCTTGCCCACTGATTTTAGCTTTGATGGGTTACCTGGACATCTTATAGATCCAATCAGGAAAAGTGTTCAACAATTACCCGAGACTAAGCGAACTTTTGAAGAGTTGGAAAATATTCTTTTACAAAACAAAACAGAGGAAAAATCTGTCTTTTCTAATTACGGAACTCAACTCATGCAGTTAGTGGTTGATTACGCAACTACTGATTTTACTACTACTCCAAATGAACTTACTGCTAAAAATAAGACACACACAATCGCGGAAATTAAAGAAACTTTTAGCAAAAATAGTCCTGTAATGGGAGCGCTTTTAGCTACGGGCAAGTTGCTCG
>RGXB01000006.1 GCA_010029555.1 bacterium | reverse complement strand
ATATAAAGAAAAATTTTATGTTTATAGTTGTAGTTATCATTGTTTCATGTTTGGGATTGATTTTAAGTTATTGTGCAGCTAATTCCGATTTAAATAGTTTTTTGGATCGTTTTAGCGCTAAAATAAATATTTTAATGATTGTATTTTTTTCGGCTCTTGTCTACTTATCCTATAAAATCCAAAAAGAATCTCTAAAAGTAAGAGAACAAGAAACTACATTAAAAATAATTGAAAGAAGCTGGCTTGGAATCAACAAAATTATAGACACAGAATATTCAAAATGCCCCAATTTTATAGATTCGCTTTATTTTGACTGGCAAAAAAATGAAATGAAATGGAGCCCCTCCCGCTCTCAAACAGAAGATCAATGGACTACAGTTCTTTACATCTCCATACAAATCTTTCAGGCTTTTGAGGATGTTTTAACGGTTAGTACATTAGATCAGACCGGTCTTTATGTATGGATTGCAAATTTCATCCAATGGTGCTCTTCAAGTGAATTGCGTAAGTCATGGGACGTTCTAAAACCTAATTTTGCTTCATCTACAAGATTGTTTTGTGATTATATTTTTGAATATTTAGATACACATCCACATCCAATGAATACTGAAGAGTTAACTGAGCTGTCAAAAAAATTAGCCAACTTACCAGAAATAAAAAAGCTAACAGAAAAATAAAAAATCTTTCCATTTGTTTTCCATTTGTTTTTCATTTAAAGATTAAAACGTGTTATTTAAAACAATTTTTTTATTAGAATAAAGGTATGGACCTAGAAACTTTGTTTCAGAAGCAAGAAGCGATCTTAGAGTTAATCAAAGCATACAGAGTCGATTGGATAAATCCTTTTTTTTACTTTCTTCATGTACTAGACAATTTTTGGTTTTACCTTTTTTTGGTCCTATTGGGTTGGTTAAAGATGGGTAAATTAAGGGGCTCACATCTATTCACACTATTTTTTATTAACTACTTTATTGTTTTTATTCTAAAAAACAGCTTAGAATTGCCACGTCCGCCCGAAAGTTTGAGGCTTGTTCCAGTATACTTTTTTGGCTTTCCTTCAGGCGCCGCAGCAAATAATATGCTAATCTTAGGCTACTTTATCTCCCAAACAGAGCGCCTTTTTTATAGATTCTGTCTTGGATTAGCGATTTTTTTGATCGCTTTTTCCCGTCTTTATTTAGGCGTCCACTATCCTCATGATGTGCTATCTGGTTTTGTGATCGGACTCACTATTTTAACGATCTATTACGAATCCATAGATTCTATCATGACAATTACAAGAAAAATTCCCCCTTTTCTCGATTTTTTTTTCGCCGCAAGTGTCATTCTTCTTTTATTTTTGAAAATCTCTTGGGACAAAGACTTTAACGTCCTATATTTTATCAGTCTAGGGGTATATTCGGGTCTAGCCTGTAGAGCCTATCTACCCTTCCCCTATGCTGAGAGGAGTATTAACGCCATAGTATGTCTTTTTTTAATTGGTGTGACTAGCCTAATTTATTCCTTAGTACCCAAACCTGAATTTCCAATACTCTACCCAGTTGTCTTTTTTGTAGGTTTGGTCCCTCCGCTGATCGGACCTTGGATCGCTAATAAAATTATGTATCCGCGAAACGAGATTGGGAATTAGACCTCTTTTGAGACAAGCCTTTTAGAAGGCACTTCAAAATCTCTTACGAAAAGAACCTGTTTCCTTAATCGAAAAATACCCGTGAGGTTCAAAATCAAAAGCCCTGCTCCCGATAAAGACATGAGTAAAAGTGCATATCCAACACCAAGATAAGAGAAAACGGGCATAGCTACCAAGCCATAAAAGAGGTAAATCTGTTTGCCATTTTTGGGAAAAAGGTAATGGGCAGTTTTGACCCCAACACTGAAGTAGGCTACAATATTTGTGAAGCCCGCAATAAAGAAGAAGATGGGTAAGAGTTTGGTTACAAAAGGGAAGTAGGGTAATAGAGCAATTTGCACCGCCAGAGAGGGCTCTACCATAGGGGCTGCTGTCCATACCCCGGTGAGTAAAACGACTATGCAAGTCAATGAGCAAAAGAAGTTATCCACATACACACCAAAAATGGCCAGCTTTGCCTGGTTTTCAGGATGGCTTACTCTCGATTCTACCTGCATGCTTGAGTCATATCCCATCCCTATATCAGCAGAGTAGGCAGCCCTTCCCACCCCGTAACGGATAGTCATCAAAAGGCTACTTCCTGCAAAACCCCCTACCGCGGCATGCCCTTTGAAAGCTGCGGAAAATACAGTATCAAGAAGGGCGGGGATCTGCTCATAATGGGACACAATCACCCAAAAGCACATGAACAGGTAACCAAACATCATAAGCGGATTGATGTACATGCAATATTTTGTGACCCTGTCTACTCCACCGATCACAACATAAAGAACCATCAAAAGGAGAACAAAAACCGCTAAGGATTTTTCAACGCCATAGTTAAAGGAAACACTTTCGACCATGACGGAAAATTGAAATACCTCTACGCAATAAATACAAAGAAAAACCGCTACTGTCAGGGGAAAAATACGATACTTAAAGGCCTCTTTTAAAACATGCACCGGCCCCCCCTGAAATCCGCTGCCGCAACTTTTAGGTACGCGATACTTAAAACCCAAATAGATTTCCGCATATTTGATGACTGATCCCACTATCCCTGTCACCCAAACCCAGAAAAGGGCTCCAGGACCGCCAAACTGGATTGCCGTAACAATCCCCACTACGTTACCAATTCCTATCATCCCCCCCACTGAGGTGAAAAAAAGGCGAATCGGGTGGATCCCTTGTGAACTCGACTCGGAAACCGGGTGCCGCAAAAAGTGATAAAATGTTTTTACAATCTGGGCTAGGGAGCGGATTTGAAACGCCCTGGTATGCACGGTAAAGTATAATCCAAGGAGCAAGATGAGGAAGAACGCCGCAAACCCCCAAAAGAAGGTGTCTATCTCATTCAATACCCAAAAAAACTTAAGGTCCATTGCGTTTCGCTGGTAAAAAAATTGAGCCTAATTTTAGAGCTTTTAGAAAGAATTTTGCAATCTTGTTGTTATAATTTGCCAATTTTTTTCTGAGACAAAACCCGAGACGCGGATAAACCCCTCGTAATCAGGTTCAAATGAGGAGAGCGGCATGGTTAAAATTTTGTATTTTTCTAAAAAATCCACCTCAGTTTTTACCAGAAAATAGGGGCCATCGATTCCTCCAAACACTTCAAACCCCTTCGATCTGAAGAGCTGCTTCATTTCCTGAACCCTTTGCATGGTCAATTGGACCTGATTCAAAAAAAGATGTGTATTTTTTAACAGGGTGCAACCCATTTTTTGAGAAAGCCAACTCACCCCGTTAAAGGTGGCATTTAAAAAACTTGTATAGGCTTTTAAAAGGCTCGACCCGTCATTTAATTTAACCTCTTTGGGGACGACAGCCCAGCTTAGTCGGATTCCGGAAAACGCCGCCCATTTTGAAAAGGAACCCAGCTCGACAGCGCACTCTTTTGCCCCCTCGTCAATAAAAATAGTTTTAGGCTTTTTTGTCTGTATGTAGGGCGAATAGCAAGCATCGTGAACGATGAGCCCCCCGCAGTTTTTGGCCTTGTTACATAAAGTTCGTATTTGGTCTTCACTCATGGCTATCCCGGTGGGGTTGTTGGGAGAACATAAATAAAACACATCAAAAGGGGCGACAAGATCCGCATCGGGCTCAAAATGGTTTTTAGGATCTAGGTAGATAGCCCCCGTTTGTGCCCCAATAATCTGACAACCCTCTTTGTAGGTGGGGTAGCCAGGGGCATAAAATCTTGAAAAAGCAGAGGGCCCAAAAAGGGTTTGAAATCTGAAAAGATCGGTTTTGATCCCATCAGAAATAAAAATTTCCTCATTAGAAAACTGCCCGTTGTAAAAAACCTGATTGATTAACTCTTTGAGAAGAGCTGTCCCCTCCTCAGGTGGGTAACCTTTATGGCCACCTGGAGTTAAAAAAAGTCTTGCCTCCTCGATCAATTCCTCAATCACCAGTTCGGGAATCGGTCCCGGATTATCACCAACGGCCAAAGAGACAACGTCGCTCACTCCCCGAGCTTTAAGGATAATTTCTTGAAAAATATTGATTTTTTTCAAATCTTTAACGCGGTTGAGTAAAGCCATATGCCATTTCTGCCAATTTGATTCCGGTTCCTGCAGCCCCGCGGATACGATTATGCGCCAAAGCGACACACTGCAAGCTGTTTTTTTCCCCTTTTCTGAGACGACCGATAGAGACGTTCATCCCGTTGCCATTGTCTCTGTCCAATCGGGGCTGAGGTCGATCGTTTTGCTCAAGAAGCTGTATCGTAGGCTCCAAAGAGAGCAGTGAATAGATCATCTCCAGGTCAAAAACCTCTTCAAGCTCGATATCTAAAACAACCAAATGTCCATCCATAACCGGCACACGACAACAGGTGATATTTAAGGGGATTTTTTGCTCTAAAATGAGGTTTAACTCCTCTTGAATTTTATTCTCTTCTCCCTCGATAAAAGGGATAACATTATCAAAAATATCCATTGCAGAGAGCCCCTGCCTGCCCGCGCCACTTATGGCCTGCATTGTTGTTACCGCAACTTTGCGGATTTTTAATGGCAAAAGCTGCTTGAGAGGTAGAGCTATCGGGTGGAGCGTACAGTTGGATTTAGAAAAAATTCCCTTTGTTTGCCCCACAATCTTACGTCCGTTGATTTCGGGAAATATCAGCCTTTTTTCATCTCTGAATGCAGAGCTACTGGATATTACAAGAAAATCTTGCGCCCAGACCGGCTCAAACTTTATAGCTCTTTCGGTATCAAGACTTGAAAAGAGGATCTTTACCCCAAGTTCTAGGGCTCTATGTTTATCCTCTAAACCATAAAGAGGGAAACCACTAAGAGACCCTTCTAATCGCTGCGAACCAGATCCTAAAAATTTCAGAGAAAAATAGGGGTGGTTATTAAGTAAGTTTCTATAAACTTCTCCAATTGCACCCGTTGCCCCTAGAATGCCAACGCCAATTTTGTCCAAGCTTCCTCTAAGATTTTCTCTATTGTTTCTTTATCCCCTTCTTCAAGAGCACCCAGCTCCTCTTTCACCCTACAAAACTGAAAAAGATGATTTCTTTTTAGTATATACTGCATCGGCAAAGGGTTCACACGGACAAACAGTTTTATCAAAAGCTGCAAGGTCTCTTCTGCTGAAGAGTCCAGGCAAAGGGCTTTTTTTACCGTCTCGACAAACACATTCGATAAGACCGAAATCGCTCCGATCGCCCCCTGCTTTTTGTAGGAAAAAATTTTGTCATCATCCCCACAAAAAACGGGTATATTGATCCCGTTCAAAGAGCTTTTACCCATAGACTCTTTTACCCCAAGGAGGTTTTTATGCCCTTTAACTGCATCATAGACACAATTTTCTATAGCAACACCCACCCGAGAGGGGTTATTATAAAGAATTACAGGACAAAAAGATTGATCCAAAATTTTCTTGAAAAAACCGATTATCGCCTCTTGAGAAGGGCGTATGAAAAAAGGGGGTGTAACGAGAATAAACTGGGTTTCATGCTTTGCCGCAATTTCGATATTTTTCCAAACCCGATCCAAAGAGAGATCGCTCACGCAAAGACCTCGAGCAAAGGGATAGTCTTGGGATGCCTGCAATAACAATGATTTCTCTTGATCTGAAAGCAAAGAGCCTTGTCCGGTTGTGCCGGCTATAATCACCCCATCAGCTCCCCGTTTCTGGTGTTGCAAAAGTCGGTGAAAAGATTTAATGTCGAGAGAATAGTCCTCATGTAAGGGAGTCGCAAGCGCTGTAATTAGCATAACAGACCTCTTTTAAAATGTAAGATTGCCCCTTTATTTGACTTCTTTTCAACCTAATTTTTCTCTTTTTTTCTCAAAAAAACAGGATCGTAGAATGGATTCTACTAAACAAAAAATCCTCAGTTTTTTTTGGGAACTTTTTCTAGAAATTCTGTTAAATGATAACACCCTTTTTGCTGTCCAATCAGCGGAATGATCTCTAAAATCCCTTTAGCAAAAATGCCCCGATCGAGCGCTTTGTGCTCTAAAACAAGCCTCTCATAGCTATTTTCAAAGACGACTCTATGTAGGCCGATCTCCTCCCCCTCACGCTCTGAGATGATGTTCACGTCTTGAAGTTTGTCTGCAATTTGTAAAGCGGTTCCAGAGGGGGCGTCTTTTTTTTGTGTATGGTGCCTCTCCAAAATCGAAACTTTTAGCCCTTGGGACTGAAACTGGGGTGCAAGTAGTATCATTTTTTGTACAAGACTTGAAAAATTAGGTGAGTAGAGGCAAAACCCGTTTTTTTCGTGGACAAGTTGCTTAACTTCATCCAACTGATCGTACCACCCGGTCGTTGCAATTACAATAGGGCGACCTAAATCGGTTGCAATCTTTACATGGTCTAAAACTGCCTCTTTAGACGTAGCATCAATCAAGATTTCAGCTTTTTGCAATTCGACAATTTCACAGGAAAACTCTTCAGCTAACCGATAGATCTCACGACCTAATTTACCAATCCCAAATAGACCTAATTTGTAATGCATATGGAGTATAGATTACGTCCCGATACTGCAAAAACACAAGGATAAATTTTCTCTTTTCAGCTAAACTTGAACCATGATGCAAACCTTTTCCACGGTTCTTAATAAAATAGAGCCGCTCCTTTATCTCCCCGAGCCAATCCTTGGTGCTTTCCATTCAGCACAAAAATCGGTTCCCATTTCCAATCAGCAAGCAGAAAAAGTTCTCCTTTTCTTGCCCCTGTTGAATTTTCCACTACTAAGCCTTGACTCTCCTTTGATCATTTTGCTGTTTTATTTTTTCCAGCTTTTACTCAGCACAAAAAAAACGCACGTCTATTTTTTTATAGAACCGGCCTTTTTACTGAGTTTTGGGTTTTTCTATCCGAGCCTAGCCCCATTTGCTTTTTTATTTCTTTTAGCGGGTTGGATTTTTATGCATATGAGTTTTGCTGTTGTCTACCACCATCCGGTCAATAGGTTTTTTTGGATCGCAGCAATCCTTTTCTTTCCCAACTCTATTACCCTTTTAGCGCCCATCTTATGCTCAATAGGCCTGGCTATCGGAATCCACAAAAGGTTTTTTGTGTGGGGGGAAAACCAGTCTGAATAGGACTAATCGGTGATATTGTTGGACTAAAACATGGAGAATACCCTCCTCTGAGGGGCAAAAATCGATGATTATTCCCTGCTTAGGGGAAAAAAGCCTAAACGTTTTGTGATCTAAAATTGCCTCAAAATAAAGGGTATTTTGGTGTAATCCAATCAAAAACTCCTGAATGCGGATCATTTTTTCAAAGGAGAACTCTTTTTTGAACCCATGGAGTCTAGAGCAGGCATGATCATAAAAAAAAAGTTGCGGCCCCTGCTCAGTGTCGACGGTAAAGAGGGTCTCCAGAAAATTTGTGCTTACCGATTTAAACTGGGTAAGTGGAGACAAAAAATTTCTACAGGGTTTTTCTAAATTAACGAAACGTCCTAATCCATCCAGTGTGAAACTACAGACACATCCATCTTTGAAAAAAAGGGTAAACTTGGAGTTAATGTGCAAAATAGCCCTTGCAGGCCTTTCTATCTTGAAAGAGCTTGTAAATTCTAGATTTGCAGAATCTATCACCTGCAGCGACAAATTCGACGACAGAGCAAAAAGAAAAGGTATTTCTAAGCCTATTACGGGCAAAAGCTCCTGGTTTTCACCTAAAAACCTCTCTTGAATTTTACCACGCCTAACCACATATTTTTCCAAGACCCCATTTTCAGTAAAGACAAGGATGCTACCCTCATGAAAAGAGACGATTTGCGTGATAGAATTCTCTAAAGGGAATGTAGCCTCCCAAACCGGGGGGCTTAAGATGACCATCTCTTTGACTTGGGGAAGAAACGGGCTCTCAATAGAGACTATACAAGTTTTTTCCGTTTGCAACGAGGCCGTGACCTTTCCTAGTTTAGCATATGCCTCTTCGACGAGTGTGGTATGCCACTGTACAGATCTTTTACAAAGCTCTTTAGTGTGGGAAAAGGATGTCTTAACCCCGCCAAAGGAACGGTTAAGCCGATCTAAAGCGGTCTGGTTAGCTAAAACGCGTATTTCATGTGACACTTGAGCAAGTTTATCCAAAGACTTCGGACTACAACGCCCCACCATGGTGGATCCTAGATCCTCAGGAATAGAGCTAAAATACGGGCCTAAATTAACTCCAGACATCCGACACTCTCCACGTGAACAGTTTGTGGGAATAGGTCAAACGGTTGAACAGATTTTAACGCGTAACCACTCCTTAAAAATTTACAATCCCTAGCAAATGTGGAGGGATCGCAGGAGACATACACGATTTTTTTCACCCTTTGTTCTAATAAAACCTCCAAAAGAGCCTTTTCGCACCCTTTGCGGGGGGGATTTAAAATCACCTTATCAAATTTTTCGAGCTGGCTAATCTTAGTTTCTGCCTTTGAAAGATAGAAAGAGGCATTTTGTATCCCATTAAGTTCTTGATTCTTTTGAGCGCTCTCAATCGAACTAGGAACACACTCTATACCGGTAGCCTCCCTACATCGTTGAGCAGCTAAAAGCGTCATTGTCCCTACACCGCAATAGGCATCTAATACACGGTCGTTAAGGGTCAAATCTAATGAATCGATAACATATTGGTAGAGGTGGGATACTTGAAAGGGGTTTACCTGATAAAATGCATCCTTATAGATCGCAAATTTTAATCCCAAAAGCTCATCTTCAATTGCCTCTTTTCCTGCTAATAAAATAAATTCTCTTCCAAAAACAAAGTTAGCGTCTTTTGAGCGCTGGGTGAAATAGATCCCGGCAACCTGTTGTTCTTTATCGAGTACTTTTTGGGCAAAAGTTTTGAGTTTTGAATCTATGGGGCCAAAACTACATAAGATAATTAATACAGAACCATTTGAGGAGGCTGTCTTCATGACAAGAGTATCAATCTCAAAAGGGATTCCCATACTCTCGATCCTCTCCAAAAGAATTTGAGAGCTTTCAAGGTGCAAGTAACAGCGGTCGACAGGGACAAAATCATGACTTTTTGCCCCATAAAACCCAAGCTTCCCCCTCCTAACGGGCATTTGGATTTTATTTCGATAGTGTAAAGGGGGAGAGGCGATTACGTTGTGCACCAAGGGGTTTTCAAACCCGCCCAGACGCTCAAGAGCATCCTTAACCCTTTTATGCTTCATTTTAAGCTGCCCTTCATAGGACAAATGCTGGAGCTGGCACCCGCCGCACCGGGTAAAATGGGGGCAAACGGGCGAAACACGGTCAAGCGATGTTTCCAAAATAGACTCCAGGCTGGCCTCAATAATTGAGGAGCCCTCCCTTGTGGGGCAAACTTTGACTTTCTCGGTAACTAGCGCCCCCTCTACAAAGAGGACCTTTCCCCCCCTGCGGGCAACTCCAAGTCCTTTTGAGCTGATATCATGAATCACGACTTCCATAGACTCACTATTCTATAATAAGATTCCCTTAAGGTCTAACAAAGATTAAGAAAAAAATTTCTTAAAATTACCTCTAGACGAATCGATTGTTCATGCTGTAACATCCTGAAAAAGTACCATTTAAAAAAACCGGCTCCCTTTGTTTAGGGGGAAACCTAAAAAATTTGTAAAAAAAGGGATTCTTAAGTGGTAAAAAATAGGCCTCCCATTTTAACTTATAGATATTAAAATTATTATTATGAGATTTGCCCCTTTTTTTTTGTTTCTCCCCCTTTTAGCGGAGATGAGTTTTGACTATCGGTCCGAAAATCCCAAATTCTTGCGCTCGGTCTATCCTGCAATAAAAGCGGCCGAGATGCCCCATGAAAAAAAAATTTACACAAAAGATATCATCTTATTTACCCATATCGCTACAGGCTTTCAATACGAAACCTCTACAAAATCGAATCTAGTAGATATATCGATGAATTTAGGCATGAGCAAAAAGCCTTTAGGTGTCAAGGAATCGATCTTTTGCTTTTCATTTCCCAAGGTTATGATGTATAAAAAAATTGTAGGTAATGAGAAACAACCCACAACATTTTTTGGGGCGGGTCTTAGTTATGATGGGATTATCAACCATTTTTCCAACGAGAATGCAAGAGCCGTACAGGCGGGTTTTTCCATGGGCGTGGAGATAGAATCTAAAAGCAAAATTAAACATCTTCTGCAGCTAGATCTCTCAAAATCCATAAAAGACTCCTCTTTAGCCCCTCAAATAGAATCCTCTCTACCTAAAGCTGGATTGGAGCTAAGTTATGGAGCTAATTTTTAAATGAAGCTTTTTTTAGGCTGGTGCTGTTTTTTATCTCTTGGGGCTCTCACGATGAGTGTTGAACCCTATTTTGAGGACACCAATCTTATTCTCGAAGAGGATATTCTCGGATTCAACGGCCAACCTTATGGATTACAATTAAGCGTATTTGAAAAAAGTCTGTTACAACCCTATTTTAATGCAATCATAGATGTATCGAGAGGAAAACTCTTTCATTACGGCGTACCAAAAGCTATTTTTACGCAGACGATCCTGGAAGGGCAAGCTGGGTACTCCATCCCGATGAACCGCCAAGATATTTTCCGATTTACCCCTTTTTCGGGGTTGGGAGTCTATTACCAAAGACTGCAGGGCTGGGATAAGACGGCTAGTTTTTATATCCCTTTAGGACTTTGCATAGACTACCATTTAGGATCCTATTTCACAGTAAGCTCAGTAGCAACCCTCCTTCCACAAATACAAACTTTTAGACAAACCCAGGACTCTTTTTTTCAAAAAATCCCCTCGTCTATCGGTTTCAGATGGGAAATTCCCCTTCTCCTTTCCCTAGATCCCTATAATTATGTTGCCCTAAGTGTCACACCATTTTATCAATATATCCCTTTTGGAGCGCCCCCGTTTAGTGCACTTTTAGCAACAAAAACCGAGTTACAACAAATTGGTCTAAGAGCAGGTTTTGATGCACAATTCTGAAAAAGAGCTCGCGTACTTGTTTCAAGAAGGGATACTTGTAGGAGAAAATGAAGATTTAAAACAGTTTCAAAAAAGGGTTTTTAGGCTTCAACAACTATCGAAAATTTCGTTCAAAAACCCCCTTTTCGGTATAAATAGCGCGTATGCAATTGTAGAGGAAAAAAAGCCTTTATTACCCTGGTTTGCTGCTGTGACAAAGTTTATTCATGAAGAGACAATTGTGATTCCCAAAATTGAGATTAGTGCATTTGCCCCTAAGGAGACGTTGGATCATGAGCTCATACATGCTGTAAAAGCACCCCACAACGATTCCATTTTTGAAGAATTTTTAGCTTTCGAGCTCTCAGGGGGATTGCGAAGACTATTGGGCCCCCTGTTTTTCGATCCTTGGGAAGCAAACATTCTGGCCATCACTCTGTTGCTAGGATTTTTCAGCCCTCTTCTTTATCTAGCTGGTTGCCTATTGCTGGTCTTTTTTTTGTGTCGCCTATTCTGGACCAGGTCGATATATAAAAAGGGACTTATAGAGATATCGAACCTATTTCATTGTATAAACCCCCTCCCCTTTGCCCTATTGATCACCGAAAAGGAGTGGAAACTTCTTGCAAAAAAGCAAGGTAAAGAGATGTTAGCTGAGCTTCTAGAGAAAGATCCTTTACGCTACAAGCAACTTCACGCACTTACTTTGCACCACTTTTAGGGCACCTTAAATAAAGGTTCTTTTCTCATTTTTCTAAAGCGTAGGTCGTAATCCCCCCCCATTTTTTTCGCTCAGGTATGGATCGTTTTAGAAAAAAATAGCCTGGTTGGGTAGACATCTGTTATAATCAAAAAAAAGGATTCACCCCCTGATTTCTTGATTCCTTATGGCTAGTGAGAGTCTTTTGAGGCTTATCACTTGGTATAAAAATATAATACTTATTAAAAGGGATCTATTTTTTTCACTATGGCAATTCGCATTCGTCTAAAAGGTCCCTTAGACCTTAAAGCGCTGGTTCCCGAAAATTGGTTCATTAGTGACTTGATCAGCTATCTTCCTGAACTCCTTTCGATGGACGAAATCCCCCTTGTGTACAAAAACCATAAAATTTTCGAGTTAGATTCTGAAGAAAAAGTCTGCTCCTATATCCAAAAAACTTTCGACTGCCATTTTGTTGAAAAAAAGGTTCTTTACACTCTGAAGATTGAAAAATTGGTTAATGCTCCCGAGGACATTCTCCTCCCTTTGAATCTTTATGCAAACCTCTAGCTCCCCCCGTTTTATCCGCCTTGCGCTTTTCTTCAACGGCTTTGAACATTTTCTTACCTCATTAAAACTAATCTACACTCCCCTGATCCCTTTATTATTTTTCACTCAGGAGGACTATCTCACAGGTATCGGTTTCCTTTTTCAAATTTACCCTTTAGGTATTCTAGCAAAACCCCTTGGTTCCCTTTTTTTTCAATATATAGAAAAAAAAAGAGACCTCTCTTTTCTTTTGAAGATCTCCTACATTGGAACAGGTTCCGCCAGTCTAATGCTTGGTGTTATCTCATTTTTTTTCCCATGTGTTTTGAAGGAAGCGCTAATTTTGGGACGATTTTTTCAGTCTTTTTTTAGCGCAAGCGAAATTAGCGGTGTAACTAAAGTTATTTTAGATAGGGTAGATTCCGACGGAAAAAAAGGGATAAATAGTTGGATCTCCACCTCTTCCATGCTGGGGATTTGGTTTGCATTTTGTTTTGTCGGTTTTTTTGATCTTATAGGGTTATTAAAAATTTCATTTTCTATCACTCACGCTTTTGGGTTTCTTTTGATCCTCGGCTCTTTTACTTTACCCCACCTAAGCAATCCCGAGAAAACCCGCTTGAGGACCCCTTTCTTTCAAAACTTAAAAAAAGCCCTCCCAATTATTATTTTTGCGGGTTTTTCAGCCTTCTGTTACAGCGCTTCGTTTTTAGCCATTCCCTGCTGCTCTTTTCATAAAAACACTCTTTTGTCTCAGACGTTCCTGATCTCTATCGATGTTTTATTGATTTGGGGTTTTGGAAAAACTCTTTTGCGATGGAAACAATCGGATCTATTAAAAGGTGCATTGGCTATCGGGGGATTTTTTCCCCTGCTTTGGCTCTGGTTTGCCCCGCCTTTCACGGACCCTTTTTTTCTGCAGCTTTTTTTAATTCTGGTAGGGTGTATGTTCAGCGCCCCCCTTTATCCCTATCTTTACCATAAAAGTCGTGGAGAAAACCAATTTGCTCTTCTTTCCTGGAGTATCCTGATCGGATCCCAGATATTTGGCTCATTGACCCCTTTTGCAGTTTACCAGATGCAATTGTTTATCCCTTTAGAAACAGCCCTCTTGACCCTCACCTGTTTTTTGAGTTTGACTACTCTTCTTTTTCTTACGAAGGAAAAAGAAGAGAAGGGTTTAGCCTTAGAGAATATTTCTTAGAAAAGCTGAGTATAGGACAGTATAGCTGAGGCGTAGCTTCCGCTATTTCTCCCCGCAAAAGAGAACCAAACACCCGCTATCAAACCCCCGGAATCTGCAACGTTATATTCAATAGCAGGGGCAAAGGAAAAGTTATTCGACGAGGGGAGCCCGATAGGATAGGGTAAACCATTTGCATCCAAGCCGGCTGTGCCACCAGATAGGGTTGTTCTTCCGGATGTGGTATATACAAAGTCCAAGGCAAAGACCCAACTTTCGGTTAAGCTCACCTCGTAACCTATGTCCAAATTATAGGTAGGTCTTACTTTAACGGTTGCATTTGTGGTTGTTCCTCCACCGTAAGAATTTAAACCATACACCTTTGCTTTGTCGGTTGGAAATTGCAAATTTGTGGCTAGCCTCAAACGCATAGGGTGTAAAGGCATCCACCAGAGTGTTTTCCCCATATTCAGACCAATAACGCTCTGGAAGACCCCTTTCCCACATGCATCTAAGATAGAATAGAGCCTATCATATGCGCCTGTTGGAAAAACTTCTGTATAGAGGAGCCTAATACCTGGAATGTAGGGAGTCTCATTATATAGTTGAAAACCCAAAACTACGTTCAAGTCATTGAGCCCTCCCCCATTGTCACCTTGAAAAAATCTAAAGGTTCCTTGCGGCTGGATCGTAATGTCAAGCCATTCTGTGATGCCCGCTTGAAAAACGAGTAGTGGGTTCACGGTAAATTCGTTGGGAGTATTTACATAATGGCCGTTGTTGTCATAGATCCCGTAATTAGTATTCAAAGTGAGGTAGGGTTGTAGGTTGAACTTACCCTTTGGGACGTTTTTAGCCGAGCCAGTAATCAAAGGACCGGTATACCAGGGTATAAACATCTTCTCAGCGATTTCAAAATCTGTTTGGGCCTGATCCACCTCTTGTTGAACTTGCTGGGGAGACTTTAATTCTGCTGCGCCTAATGAGACTGCTGTGCAAAAAATAATAGTGGAAAAAAACTTATTGTAGAACATATTGCCCTAATTTTTTTTTGATGTTATGGGAAAGATAATTAAAAAGGTAGAAAAAATTTTATGGAAATTCGACCAAACCAGCCTGCACAACCCTCCTATAAACAGGAGTTTAAAGATAGCGTGGAAATTTACGACAAAAGTTTCCGTGGAGCTATGCAATCCAATTTTGACCCTCAAAAGCAACAATATTATAAAGCTATGAAAGAATCTCTAGAAGCTATGCAAGATTCTGCTAACGGGATGGTGAACCAACAACTAGTCGATCTCAAAAAAAAATTAGCAAACGATACGCAAATTTATATTAAAAACCCCTCGGTTGAGACCCAAAAGCAGATCGAAGAAGATCTAAAAGAGATTCGCAATGCTGAGGGCTAAAAGTTTATGCCCAATTTTGCATCTGCCCACTACCGGCGTATTTCCCCCTCCTGTCGTAAATTTTTCTAGGTAATTATTGTGAAGATTTTGATAGGAACCGATACCACACCTGACCTTTTTTCAGGGGCTACTACCCAGCTGAACTCGACGGTCGAGGGGCTAAAAGCTTTAGGCCATGAAATTCTGCTCATAGATCCTCTCGATTTTTATTCGGTAACTGCAAAAAAGATCCACGAGGGTTTCCATTTTGCCCTCTGGCCAAAAAAGGGGCTCGATCAGAAGATCAAACAATTCCAACCCGATGCAGTCCATATCTACACCGAGTGCGGTGTCGGGATCTATTTGCGACATTTTTGCAAAAAAATGGGGTGGAAATTTACCACCTCCTATCTGACTCGGCTTGACCTGATTTTAAAGCAACGGTACGGCCTGTCTCCATTTTTTATAAATAGATTTATGAAGTGGTTTCATCAGGGGATTGCCACTATGACCGTTTCCGTTGGGATTAAGAATTTTTTATCCTCTCTAGGTTGTAAGCATCCGATCAAAATATGGCACCCGGGAGTACATACTGAGCGGTTTCACTTCAATCCCCAAAAAAAACTCGATCAAAAACACCCAAAATATGTCTATTTTGGTCGCATCGATAAGGAAAAAAATCTAGAGGCTTTTTTAGATTTAGACCTCCCTGGAGAAAAATGGCTGATCGGGAGTGGTGGAGAGTTCCTCCATCTTAAGGGATTGTATCAGGACCGCTGTACATTTTTCGAGGTTCATTCTCAAAAAGAGATCGATGCGCTGATTCAAAAATGTGATGTTTTGGTTTTCCCGAGCCGATTTGATACTTTCGGGATCGTGATTGTCGAGGCTATGGCGGCAGGTCTTCCATGCGCCTCTTTTGAGGAGGCAGGGCCAAAAGAGATCATTACACAGAATGTCTCGGGGTTCATGGATAAAGATCTGAAAAAAGCGTGTCTAGCGGCCCTAAATCTAGATCCAAAAAACTGCCATAAAGAGGCTGAGAGGTTTTCGATCAAAGAGAGCGTCGAAAAATTTGTCTTCAATTTAGAGCCCATGGACAGATGATCTCTTGGGGGGAAACTCCTGCTTTGCCCCCCCTAGTTTAAATGCTAGGGAGAAGTGTAATTTTTGATTAAAGAACCTGTGCAACCAAAATATTTTCCCTGTAGCGACCGTCGAAGCCCCCATCGATAAATTTTATAGAGTAGCTTGGGTTTATCTCTAAAATTTTCATTTTGATCTGCTCTATCGTGGCTCCGTCAAAAAGATAGCCCCCCGAAAGATCCATATCATCAATCAAAATTGTGTGATTTTTAATAGGATGCTGTTTGATTTGTTCGAGCTCTTCAAGCAACGGGGAATTACGTATCCAGGGATTTTCCCTATTTTCGCAGACATTGTGTGCATCCAACCAAAAAGTAATCGGCTCATGAATCTTTTCTATCAAAGCTCTTAAAATATAAGCCGAATCGCCATGAAAGAGTTTTACATTAGGATATTTACGAAATTTAACCGTCAGTTTAGAAAAAAATGGAAAGTAATTCTCCACAGAATAGACCTCGTTAAACCCGGCCTCTAAAGCTTTTTTGATACCCTCACCTTTGTAAGATCCCGTCTCAACAAAAACGCGATTTTTATAAGGGTGGAACCCCTGCGGCCCAATACTGGAAAATAAACTAGAAACAATCGAACAATAAATTAAACTATTTCGAAACAAACAAGCCTCCTCGAAATCTCATTTATTCAATTTTCTTTTTTGAATGAAAATAACGCAATTGAATTTTGAAAAGAGAAAATAAAGAAAGGGACTTGGTTGCAGAGGCTGTATAAGATCTAGATTAAGAAGTATTGGGGAGGGTGGGACTCGAACCCACGGAGACCAAGGTCGACGGATTTACAGTCCATTGCAATTGCCACTATGCGACCTCCCCGGAAAGTATTTGCCGCCGAAAGGAATTGAACCCTCAACCATCCGATTACAAGTCGGGCGCTCTACCAATTGAGCTACAGCGGCAAAATATACCTCGATAGACTATCACTTATCTCTATTTTCGGACAACTCTTTTTCTTTTAAGTCCTTAGGTTGATTAGCCACTTGGATTCGACCCATTAAGGCTGCCATCTTAGAGTCTTGGCGAATTACCTCAGCTTTATATTTTTGCATCCCCGTCTTAAGGGCACAGCATTTTTTGTATTTCAACCCGGATCCACAAGGGCAAGGGTCGTTTCTTTGAACTTTTTGATTCATGCTTGCTATTACTACCTAAAAAAGTTAAAATATCCCGAAATAATTTATCTAAAGCAGGGCTCTCTCCCTCTTAATAAATGTTTTGAATATAAAATAAATTAAAATTTTTCACTAAGATACAAACTTATCGAGAAAAATGCAACGACCGATTGCAACACCCCCCTGGACCCAGTCAGGCCGACTCATTGAAAGCCTGATTCGCAAAGCTGTAGGAGATTTTGGACTTTTATCGAATGAGACCAAGATTGGGGTTGCCCTGAGTGGTGGGAAAGACTCGATGACCCTCCTTTATATGCTTAAGGCGATCAGTGGAAAGGGGCTCCCCCCTTTCTCCTTAGAGGCCTTCCATGTGACAGGCGCCTTCTCTTGCGGAGCCTCCTTGGCTGAAAACGCCCTTAAAAAAGCTTGCGATGCACTAGAGGTGCCTCTTCACATCCTCCAATCCACTCAAACGTTGGAAAAACTGGAATGTTATAGCTGCTCCAGAGAGAGGCGCAAGCTCCTTTTTAACAAGGCCCTGGAAAGGGGGATCACCACCCTGGCGTTTGGCCACCATAAAGAGGACAATGTCCAAACCCTTTTAATGAATCTTCTCCATACAGCCTCCTTTGAAGGGATGCTCCCCAAAGTTCCGATGCACCGTTACGGAGTGACGATCATTCGCCCCCTCATTTTAGTGAGTGAAAAAGAGATTCTCTCGTTCTCTGAACAATATGGATTTTTGCGCATCATGTGCCAGTGCCCCGTAGGACAGCAATCCAAAAGGCGCTCTGTAAAAGATCTTTTAAAAGATCTTCAAAAAGAGTTTCCCAATGCAGTAAACAATCTCAGTGAAGCATCTTTCAAATTCGGCACTAAAAAAGCGCTCTCTTTAGATCTTCTTGAGGGGCTACCGCCCCTTGGGGTGGTCTCTCTACCCCAATTAAATTAACCCAACTTTGAGATCCCCGTTTACGAGAAAAACCCTACCTAAATAATTTTTGCATCCCCTATTATAGTTGAATTATGAATCTTTTTTCCTTAGAAGTTTTAGCTTTGTGCCTCTATCTAGTTGCTCTGTTTGGGGTGGCAATTTTTTCCTATAAAAAAACGCAAAACTCCTCCGACTTCATCATCGGGGGCAGAAAAATGCATTTTTTTGTGACTGCTTTAGCAGCCCATGCAAGCGATATGAGCAGCTGGATTTTTTTAGGATACCCTGCGCAAGTCTATACTTTTGGTTTAAAAAGCTCCTGGGTAGCCATTGGATTGATTCTTTTTATGTATTTGAACTGGCAATTCATAGCCCAGAAACTTCGGCAAAAAACGGCACACTACGAGAGCTTGACTCTGTTTTCTTTTTTTGAGAGCGTCGCCAAAGATACTACTGGTTTTACTCGGGTTCTTACCGGATTAATGTCTCTGATTTTCTATTCGGTTTACATCTCAGCCGGTTTAATGGGTCTAGGACTTTTATTACAAAATTTGGTGACAATCCCCTACTTTATTGCGATTGTATTTGGAATCTTGATCGTCATCCCATTTTTACTTTTAGGGGGATTCGTCACACTGGCCTGGACCGATCTTGTTCAAGGTTTATTCCTTCTTTTTGTGATTGTTTTGGTCCCTTTTTTAAGCTGGCTCCACCTCCCCTCAAGCGTCTCATTAGAGACTCTTTCTTTGGATCTCAAGCAGTTTATTCCCACCTCGACTAGCGGACTTATGGAGGCTCTTCTTTTAATGTTTAGCTGGGGTCTAGGATACTTTGGCCAACCCCATATTCTCACTAAATTTATGGGAATTAACGATCCAAAAGAGATCCCGAAATCGATGGTTGTGGGGATGACCTGGCAAACGATCACCCTTTTTGCTGCGACTACTATAGGTTTAGTGGGAGGATTGACTTTTTCTAAGCTCGCAAACCCGGAGCTTTTGTTCATAGAATTATCGAAAGAGACCCTCTCCCCTTTTCTTTTAGGTCTTGTCCTTTCAGCTATAATAGGGGTTACAATTACCTCCATGGGGGCCCAAATTCTCGTAGTGGTCTCCACTTTAGCAGAAGATTTCTATAAAAAAATGTTTCATAAAGAGGCGACAAATCAGCAGGTGCTAATTGTTTCCAGATACTCCACACTTTTTGTGGCCCTGATTGCGATTACGATAGCCTCTTTTCAACCTGCCAGCCTGTTCGATTTGGTATCTTACGCCTGGTTTGGTCTCGGAGCCTCTTTTGGACCTCTTGTTATCGCAAGTCTTATGAAAAAGCACCTGCATCGCTATAGCGCTTGGGCCGGTATTCTCACCGGAGGCTTGGTGAGCGGCTCTTTTCCAGCGCTGAACCTTTTTCTTGGCACGTCATTTCCCCCTTTAATTCCAGGTTTTTGCCTAAGCCTGATTGCCATTTTCCTCATCGATTTCTTCCTAAGAACCCAAGATACAAAGTAAAGTTGAGATCTGGTTAACCTACCTAAGCACTCGATGCCCCTTTTTCTCCAACAGGGAAAAAGGGTCCTGCCGTTGATGCTTGCGATCATAAGCGTCCAAAAAATGGAGTGCCTCTCTTTGACAGATTTGAAGAATTTCCTTACAACCCTCAATAGATAGAATTCTATAGACTTCGGTCTGTAAACTTTTGCACTCATGGAGGCTCATGGAGAAATCGCCGTTGTAGCCCTTAGCCCGTCTACTTGCATCGGCCTCGCAAAGAGAAATCACAAAAAGATGAAATAGATTCTTTAATCGATCCTGTTTTTCTTCAAGAGTCTCTCTAGAGTTTACCCCTTTGAGCTCTAAAAAGATTGAATGAGCTCTAGACTCCACCTCGGCAGCCTTTTTTTCCCAGTCGTCTTGAGAGCATGAGGCCAAAAAAAAGGAGACACAACAAAGTGAAGAAAAAAAACGCTTCATGAAAGTATATCCAAAATACAAGAGGGAATGGGTTTTTTGCAAAGGTTAACTCGTTTTTAAAACCTCTATAAATTACTGAAATACAGGTATTTAAATTAGCTTTTTTGGGGATTCACATAAAGGATTTATCCCCTTTTTGTTCACTCACTCACTTTTTAATGCTTTAAATCCTTGATTGTAATTCACAAACGTGTTAATTTGTTCACATTCCAAATGGGGGCACATAGCTCAGTTGGTAGAGCGCTTGCCTTACAAGCAAGTGGTCGTAGGTTCGAGTCCTGCTGTGCCCAATCCCATTGTGGGGGAGTAGTTCAATCGGTTAGAGCACTTGCCTGTCACGCAAGAAGTTGCGGGTTCGAGTCCCGTCTCTCCCGTTATATTATGGCTGTAGCAATGATCAAATCAAGATCTTTATACCAGCTTGCCATCAGCACAATTATGATGGTCATCGGTGCTTTTGTTGCAGCTTTTGCAATCCAAGTTTTTTTAGTTCCCGCCCACTTGATTGACGGCGGCGTGATTGGTGTGGCCCTTATTTTGGGTCGGCTTTTTGATGAGTCTCTTATTCCCCTGTATATCATTTTACTTAACGCCCCTTTTGTCATCTTAGCTTCTAAATTTATCCGACGCACATTTGTGGTGCAGATGATTGTAGCCGTCCTCCTTTTTGCCCTCTTTTTAACTCTTTGCAGCCAATTTCCTCCGTTTATAGGGGATGTTCTGGAGATTATTGTAGTCGGCGGTGCTCTGTTAGGCGTGGGGGCTGGTCTAATCATAAGGAGCGGTAGTTGCACTGATGGAACAGAGATTTTAGGGATCATCATCAATAAGAAGATGGGTTTTACCGTCGGCCAAGTCGTTCTTTTTATTAATGTGTTTATTTTTGCAGCTTATGGTCTGATTTTCCAGGACTGGCATATTGCACTCAGATCTCTTTTGACCTACGTTGTGGCGTTTAAGATGATCGACCTTGTGATCACAGGACTTGATGAATTGAAACAGGTGATGATCATCTCCTCTAAGCCTCAAGAGATTTGCGACATTATCTTAAGCGAACTTGGGCTTGGACTCACCGTTCTTTATGGTCGTGGTGGTTTCTCCAAAACTAACCGCGAAATTCTACTCGTAGTTGTAGAGCGTCTCGATCTAGCCGATTTGAAAGAGCTTGTTTTGTCTGTGGATCCAGAGGCTATCCTCACGATTCAGGATCTGCACGAGTTTGTCTCCGGCAGATCTCCAAAAAAGATAAAATCAAAAAATCACAACAAACTACACATCCTCTCCCAAGATTAACTCTGTTTATTTCTCAAAAAAAAGACCCCTTAAAATTTTAAGAGGTCTAAATGGCCTTCTTTAAAGAAGGGCTGGCTCTTGTTCTCTAAGGAGCCCCTCTTCGATCCATCGGTCGATGGTATTGATCGTAAGTCTATTTTCCACAAACTCCTCATTTTCTATCAAAAACTGATGAAATGGGATCGTGGTTTTATTTGGAGCAACAAAGAACTCCCTTAAGGCTCTTTTGGCTACAAGGAGAGCCTCCTCACGATTTTTGCCTTTTACAATGAGTTTCGCGATCATGGAGTCGTAATAAGGTGGAATAGTGTAACCCGCAAATGAGTGGGTATCCATCCGGATGTTGGGACCCAACGGGGGTTGAAACAGCTCCATTTTTCCCGGTGAGGGGAGAAAATTCTTCTTAGGATCTTCTGCATTAATTCTAAATTCTATCACATTCCCGCGCATCTCAATATCATCTTGGATTAAGCTAAGCTTTTGTCCACAGGCTACCTTGATCTGCTCTTTGATCAGATCGATTCCCGTAAGCTCCTCGGTGACGCAGTGCTCCACTTGGATACGCGTATTCACCTCCATAAAATAGAAGGTACGCGTCTGATCAAAGAGAAATTCGACGGTCCCGACTGAGTTATACCCTGCCTTTTTACAAAGGCGGACTGCTGCTTGTGTCACATAATTTCTCTCCTGGGGAGTCAAGACCGGAGAGGGTGCCTCCTCGATTAGCTTCTGACGACGCCTTTGTGTAGTGCAGTCTCTTTCAAAAAGATGCAATACGTTTCCATGGTGATCGGCAAGAATTTGAACCTCTATATGACGGGGATTCTGGATAAATTTCTCCACATAAAGAGCATCATCGCCAAAAGATTTTTTAGCCTCCTGCTGGGCCTGATAAAACTTTTCCGAAAAATGGTGCTCATCAAAAAGAATATGGATCCCTTTTCCTCCACCGCCGCTTCTTGCCTTAAGCACTACAGGATAACCGATATTTCTAGACTCCTCAAGTGCCTCATTTGGTTCAAAAAAAGCCTCTATACGCCCAGGGACTACCGGTGCTTTAGCCTCGGTGGCGATTTTTTTTGCCTCTACTTTATTCCCCAAACGGTCAATAGCCTCTGATGATGGACCAATAAATGTGATCCCCCCTTTTTCGCATTGTCGGGCAAAATCGGCATTTTCTGATAAAAAACCATAGCCAGGATGAACTGCATCCGCTCCGCTGATTTCAATTGCGCTGAGAATGCGCGGTATATTAATGTACGACTCTGGCGCTGGCCCAGGCCCTATACACACTGCCTGATCCGCTAAAAGAACGTGGAGTGCATCTTTGTCTGCTGTAGAGTAGACAGCTACTGTCTCCAAACCAAGATCTCTACAAGCACGGATGATGCGAACCGCAATTTCTCCGCGGTTTGCAATCAAAACTCTTTTCATTTGAAAACCTAAAGTAGAAAAAACAGATATTTATACGATAGAAAACAGAGGTTTGCCAAAGTCAACCGCTTCTTTATCCTCAACAAGAACCTTTTCAATAGTCCCATCTTGTGTCGATTTAACCTCAAAATAGGTCTTCATCGCTTCAATTAAGCACAAAGTCTGCCCTTTTTGGACTTTCGATCCTATTTCGACAAATTTTGGTTTTTGCTCAGAAACAGCAAGATAGACTGTTCCGACCATCTCCGCATTTACCGTATTGTGGTTCAAGACCTCTTTAGTTGCACTTGCCGCCCCAGGCTTTTCTCCTTGGGATTGAATAGTATTTGATGCAACAGGGCTTTGCACAACTGCATCGTGAACATAAGCACTTTGAAATTCTAATGCAATTTCTCGTCCGTCTGTCTCTTTTAAAGAAAAATTTTTGATCCCATTTTGTTTCAATACGTCGATCAAAACCTGAATATGCGCAAGATCCATTATACCCTCTGAATGTACAAATTCTGCGTTGTATCCACCTTGATAATGTCACCGACCTCAATAAACATCGGGACCTCTATCTCGGCATTTGTTTCGAGTGAAGCGACTTTGGAACCCCCAACAAGTCCACCACCTTGGTCTTTAACACTAACAACCAAAAGCTCCAAAAACTGCGGTAATTCTACGGAAAATACCGTGTCCCCGTAAAAAAGAGCCCGGACATCCACACCCTCTTTAAGATAGTTTGCCCGGTCTTTGATAATCTCTTGCGGCACGAGTACTTGCTCGAGGTTATCAATATCTAAAAAAAGATGCTCGCTACCCTCAAGATAAAGATACTCCAACCTTCGTTTAGAAATTTTTACCTCTTCGATCTCCT
>RGXB01000050.1 GCA_010029555.1 bacterium | reverse complement strand
ACGAAATCTTGGGGAAAGAGTTAAATAAACACCCCAGCGGCCCCCTTTTCAAAGTGATAGAGATCTTCCAGCAACTGGACGAGCATACCGTTTTTGATCCTTATAGTCTGCGCAACATCGGTCACCGTTTCTTTGATCTTAATTATCTCGATAAAAAGGCCTCCATCTATCTACAACCTTGCCCTACGATGCAAGAGAGGATCGATCAGGCTCAACCCATTCCGGAGTACGAGGCCTTTTTAAGATCCACCCTTAATGATAAAGAGAATGTTCTTTGGATCAATCTGCAAGACAGGACCTCTCTAGAGGAATTCGCCCGCTGCAGAGAGCTGGAAAAAATTTCCCTTAGCGCCGAATTTCAACCCATACTTTCGCTTCTCACCCTACCTGTGTCGACCCCTTTTTATTTGCAATCTGAGGATTATCTAAAGCTTTCCGAAAAAAAGCAGTTCAAAAAAGTCTTTCTTGATCAGCTCTTATCCGGAATTCAGTGTGGATTTTATTACCCCGCTGATCTGGATGTGACAAAAGAGCTTTTCTCAAGCTTGATTGATGCGGTGGAAATCTGCAATTTTAAAGATAAAAAAGAACTCACAAGAAAAAATCGTCTCGATTGGATTGAGACGGTCTATTTATTATTGATTCTCAAGGCGGTAGAGAAAACAAAACCCCGACATATCGTTTTCATCTCTAAAGATGGCGTGGATGTTGGGGCTGTAACCATGGCAGCCTTTTACGCTCTGATTAAAATGCTAGATAGCAAGTCTAAATGGAAAGAGGGGGAAAAGGAGCTGTTTATTTCGATGCATTTTTTACCCGCTCTGATGGAGCGTGAGCGCATAGTGGATCTTCATCGTTTAAATAGAACCATCTCCTCCATTTCTGTTTTGGCGGCTAATATAGAGGTGAAGGGGGGAAAGTTTGAGGGTATTGAGACCATCTTCCCTTCGAGCTTCCTTAAAGGACTTAGACTTTTGACTGACGAATAGTCGAAAAAAATCGGTTAGCTCCTCAAGAACTTTGGGGGATTTTCCTCGCTTTTGCTCAGTCGAAATGATCGAGCTATTCTCCTCAAGATGCTGCTCTTTTTCTTCAAAATCGGAGAGAGAGATCACATATTGAGGAGTGTTAGTTAATCCCTTTATAGGCAAAGAATTATCGGAAATTTGCTCTATTGAGGGCTTTTCGTTGTCTTCTGGTGAGATTAGATGAGACTGGACTTGAGTCAAGCTCCTCTTTTTTTTTTATCCCTTCTGCATCTGCAGAGGAGTCTAAAGCTTCGATTGCATCCTGAGGGCTAAATGTTGCGATTGCAACGGTTGCTGCCTCTTGAACTTTGATCTCATCAAACTCTTTGGCCAGCGCACACCCTCCAGCCATAGCCCCCTCTACCTTGATAGTGGGATTCACGAACCAGTGTGAAACGGTTTTCAAACCCCAGGAGGCATATCCAACGCTCCCTTTGGATTTAACAACAGTCAGATGGTAATCTAAAGGTCGGGACAGATCCCCAATTCTTTTGTCAAAGTGGGTGCATGTAGCCTCTACCGATTTCTGTATTTTTACCAGCTCTTGCAAGTACTTTTTGCAAGTCTCTTGCAATTTTTCTACCTGGCGCTGAATCTCCGGGCTTAAGTGCTTAAGCGTCTCCACATCCACAGGCTGGATAGGGGGGCGATCTAAAAAATGGATCCCCTTATTCACACTGTCTAAAAGAACATGTGAATGTGTTTGTGTTTCTTGGAATTTTTGGAAGAAGCGTTGAAATAGAGTCGATTGCTGTTCAAATTTTTTTATCTCATCTTCATTCAGTCTTTTGGCATTTGCCTCTAGCTGTTTTGTGGCGCTGCGGATGCCATCGATTGTAGAACCGATTTCTTCTACAGTCTCATCAAAATCGTGTTTTACCGATTCGTGCCACTTGGAAAGGTTTTGATACACTTCATTAAAACTGATAGCAGGATCTTGGTAGTTCGGCAAAGCGAACGTTTTTCCATAATAGGTTACTAAGCTCATATACTCCTCGTTTTGTTAACGATTGATTAAGACAATGTTTAACAAAAATGTAGAATTATGAAAAGCGAAAAAGGGTTTTCAGGGGTTTGTGGAGCCTTTTTTTACGAGACAAAATCGGGGATTTTTTTTATTTTTTACACAAAAAAAATTTTTGAAAAAAAGCGTTTCTTGCGAAAAAAAAATTTAGTTTGCGTGAAGTTCTTTTGGAAAATGGGATACAAAGGTAAATCTTCCGCCTAGATCTTTGACGGCCCGTTTCCAAAGGTGTTCTGGTGGGGTGTGGAACAGATATTTTTTATCCATAGACCCTAAATACCATTCCCCCTGCAAAAATTCATCTATAAGTTTTCCCGGTCCCCATAGTGTGTAACCGACAACAAGGGCGATCTCTTTATGAATATCGGGCTCGCCACCTAGAAAAAGCTCATCGCACAGAGCGAATCCGTTTGCTGTGGAGTCTGTATGTAAAAGGAAAATCTCTTTTTTTTGTGTTGTCCCACCACTGCGTCGTACGGTGATCGGATCGAGTTCCTCCACGCCTAAAGGGAGCTCATCGATAAATGGTATATCGAGCCTAAGGCCTATAGAGGCATTTTCTGAGTGCTCGCACACAAGGTACACAGAGCGGTCAAACGGGTTTTTCGAAACTTCGGGGCTTTTCAAAAGAATGGTCCCTTTTTTGATTTCTTTAGTCCCTTTTTTCATTGCCCTTTCCTTTGTCTTAAGAAATTTTCCAACTCTTCCAGCATCCTGCGATCCTCTTCATGAATCTGCGGTTCCAATTTTAAGCGGACGTTTTTTTTCTTTATTGCCGAGGTCGGATTCTTTTTTTCATCGGGGTTGCATGAAGGCCCCATCGGAGCATTTTCTGTCGGACTGGAGCTCTCGTCCATTTTTTTGGGTTCGCTAGATGGTGTTTGATTGCAAGACGGGGCTGCTGGGCAGGAGGGATTGCAGTTTTTAACCGGCTCAACTTTAGGTGGGGGGACACATGGTGTGGACATTTCTTTGCAGCTTGGATAGGCGAGCTCCTCTTGTACGCGGTTCAGACTATCTTGAAGCTCTTTCAGCATATCTTGGAGCTCTTTAAATTCTTTCTGGAAATTTTGGCTGCGGAAATAGGGGGAATCGCAAGAATTAGAAAGCTGGCCTATCCGGGAAACGGCACGATTCATTTCATCAAGATCTTTAGAGTAATAATTTCTGAAATCTTGCGGAGAGCGGATCGCATTCATCTCGGTAATTTTTTTGATCCGTGTTTTCTTCCAGTCATTATTGTAGGAGAAAAGAAGGCCGTACTGGTTGATGTCATTTAAGGTAATATTCGCTTTTGTGAGGAGTGTATTTACCTTGAAGTAGACTTCGTCATGCATTAAAAGGGGCCCTATAGACCCTTTTCCACTTGCTAATGTGCAGGAGATCGTGTTGATGGAATCGGTAATGGATTTGATGTTGTGGACAATAAGGGGTAAATCCTGGAACCCATTTCCATCTTTGATTTCTTGCAACGCCTCGTCAATAAGCTCCATCCCTTTTGCAAAATTAGCAAGTGAGGCTTTCACCTCTTGCATCACATCCATGTCGTTAAAATCTTTGACAGCTATGCTGATCTCTTTAAGGGCTTGACCTACGTAGTGGACCGCATCGGAAAGGTTGTCGGAATTTTCATCAAGCCATTCGTTGACTTTTTGGAATGTTTTGTCCATTTCACTTGCTAGATTGGTAAGCTGCTTAAAGGCATCATCGATTGCATCACCCGATTTGGCATACATCGGGCACTCGTTGGTGACTCTGCGCGGCTTTACATTACTGGGGAGATAGACCGGAGTAATGGAGATGACGATGTCGCCCAAAAGCCCGATCGTTTTGGTTCCAATTTTATCTGTTGTGTAGATGATTGCCCTGGAATCGACTTGTAAAATCACCTCGTAGAAATAGACCGCTTCCCCATCTTTTGTGGGTGCTTTTTGTCGAGCATCGGGGATTTGGCGTATATCATGAACTTCTCCAATCGTTTGGCCCGCAAGATTCACCCTTGTTCCTGTAGTGATCCCTGAAATATTTGTGAAGTAGACTCTGATCTGCTGTTTTCCGTCACCCGCAGATGGCTCAATAAAGAGAATCATCCCCACAATCAGCCCGATGGCAATTGCGACAAAAGCTCCGATAAGGGTGTTTTTTAGTTGAGGATTCATCCTTTGATCCTTTTATCTAGACATTGCTGGGGCAGTATAGTTTTAAAGAAGTCGATCACATCATTTCCTTGGTGCGAGAAGAAGCCTTTAGGATTTTCGACGATATGAATTTCCCCTTGATCGATAAGGGCAATTTTTGTAGCAACTGCTATAGCTAACACGATATCGTGGGTGACGACAATCGAGGTGGCATTGAGCTCTTTGTTTACTTTTATGATAAGATCTATAATAACCTGTGCGGTCAAAGGGTCCAGACCGGTTGTCGGCTCATCATAAAGAATCATGTTGGGGCGGTAAGCAATCAGGCGTGCTAATGCAGCTCTTTTTTTCATCCCTCCTGAAAGCTCAGAGGGCATCTTTTCCATAACGTCTTTCAAATCCACAGAGGTTAGAGCTTTTTGGGCGATCTCTTTCAGGTTTTCATAAGGGGTGTGTTTATGGTAATGTTCGTGAAATATCACATTTTCAAATACGCTCATAGAATCAAAAAGAGCGCCACCCTGAAAAAGCATCCCCAGGTCCTTATTCGCAGCGTAGAGTGCATCGCCTGTAAGTTGGGTCGTCTCCACCCCTCTGATCCAGATTTCTCCCTCTTCGGGTTTACTGAGTCCGATGATTTGCTTTAGTAATACGCTTTTTCCAACACCAGATTTTCCCATGACAACCATGGTTTCCCCCTCTTCGATCTTCAAAGAGACATTTTTAAGAACCTGAAGAGATCCAAAGGCTTTAGAGACATTTTTGACCTCGATCATAGTAAAAACCTCACGATCTGGTCATGGATTAGGTTGAGCCCCATGGTGATAAAAAAGTTTGAAAAGAGGATCGCCGTATAACAAATAACCACCGAATTCGTGGTGGATCGCCCCACCCCTTCGGCCCCTCCACTGGTATTCATCCCTTTAAAACAGCAGATAGTGATGATCAAAACTCCAAAGAAAAACGATTTTACCAACCCGATAAAAAAATCGAAGTTGTGCATGTAGTCCTTGATTGGATCGTAATAGCTGTTGGGTGCCATTTTAAAAAAGTTTACTGCGATCAGGTAGCCGCCAATTATCCCCATCATAACGCTAAAGATCGTCAAAAGGGGGGTCATCACTGTACCCGCAATAAATCTTGGAGATATTAAGTAAGCATTCGGATCTACAGACATGGTCTCCAAAGCATCGATTTGCTCGGTGACGCGCATCGTCCCGAGTTCGGCGCACATGGCGGCTCCCACGCGGCCAGTGATCATAAAAGCAGTGAGGACGGGACCTAATTCAGTCACCATAGATTTGGCTACCAAGATACCGGTAGCACCGGCCAGACCTTTATCGTTCAGCTGGAAAAACGATTGCGTTGCCAAAACAAGACCTGTAGAAAATCCGGTCATGGAGACCACAGGCAGGGAAAGAACACCGATTTGGTAGAGCTGATCACGAATAAGGCGCCATTTGGGAGGGGTACGAAAAGAGGCGGTTATTACCGAGCTAATAAGGGAGGAGTACTCACCTAGAGCATTCAAAAACCAGAATGTTTCGGCTAAATTCCACATGTTTTCCCTATGAAGACCGCTTAAAGCGCACCATAGGGAACGGGGGGGATTTTTTCAACCAAAAAGCCTAAAAAAAATTTTTGTAGATTAATTTTAACTAAATCTTTAAAAGTAAATGAGAAAAAAATCAAAAAAAACCTCTAAACAACTCAGGATAAGATTTTTTTTGAGAAAATAATTAGTGATAAAAACGCATATTTTAGATAAAATATTCGCAAAATTTAAATAGAATTATTTATGAATATACATTTGCCTCAGATTCAATTCCCAGCAGAAATACCGGCTTGCTTAACAGCAAAATTTGAGGAGCAGAAGAAAACGGAAATATCCTCAGGAATGCATAGGGCGCAAATTGACCGTGAGAAAATAAACTTACATAAGATTTTGCGTGCACTAGACTGTATCGAACTATCGAACAGCTCCGCGAACATGCAAGCCTGCCTGGATAACCTGGAGAAAGCCTACAACACCCTTTCCAATACCTCTGATTCTTTCCCTGTTTACCTTCAAAAATTGGACAAAGGGGATCCTGCTCTGAAAGATGCCAAATTTTCGACGCGGCTAGAGGTTCTTAAAGCGGAATTGGAGGCAAAAAAAACTCCCGTAAAAAAAATCAATGAGCTTGCAACGAGTGTTTTTCAGCGTTTAAGGGATGCAACAGCCCAGTTTATTCCCCCTGAACAAAAGTCCCTGTTGATATTTCAGCCCGCTTCTTTGCAAAAAAAGCGCTTTGAACAGGAAATGTTAAGAGGGGGTTGTCCTTCCCCATGTAAAGTCGCTAGCCCTTTTTTCATGGAGGGGGCTTTTCTTGAATCAAAAGGGGGATCAGCTCAGGCTGACTCGGCTCTTTTTTTCGAGGGGAGGGCAACTCCCGACTCGGCACGTCTTTTAGAGGGGAGAGTGACGCCGGATACGGCTCGATTGACTTGTCGAAAAGAGATTCAAGTGCAAACGGAGGTTTCCTTAGCTGACCCTTTTCCTCTTGTTGGAAAAACCTCTCTGAATAGTAGTGTGGATCAAACCGCCTCAAAAGGGGATAAAAAGGGCCGCGATTCAAGATCCTGGGAGCAGTAAATTTGATCCGCCTCAAAAAGTGGTATTCTCCTAATAAAAAAACCCGTTTAAAACGGGTTTTTTTATTAAAAGCTGCTTGCCGTTCTCAAGAGATTGGTGAATTCATTTGAAACGCGAGCTATGAGTTGATTTAGGGCCTCTTTACGCTCCTTAGCCTCTGTTGTGCGCAGATCTTTTTCTCTCAACGCAGCCGATCTGTAGGTCTCAATTTGACCTTGACCACGCGTAGCCAAGACTTTCCCTCCCACTTCAATAGTAGGTTTTGCTACTAAAGCAGCGGTGGTGAGGATGTGTTTCCCACGGTCTCCCAGAACAGCGGAAGCGGGGCAGAGCTCTGATGTTAAATAGGTATGAAGAAGTTGGCTCATTCCGCTGAAAAAAGGGCTAAATTCGATATTGCTCACCTGATGAAACTTTTTCCCTAGGTGATCTACCCCCTTTAGGTAATTTTCAAAAGCGTCTCTTGCAATTTGCCTCTCCTCAATTCCTAACCTGGAGAAGACCGAGTAAACCGCTTGCATGTAGT
>RGXB01000049.1 GCA_010029555.1 bacterium | reverse complement strand
AGGGCTGCCCCTCATTTACCTTCCACTCCACTATCTCCCCTTCGGTCATCGTTGGAGAGAGTTTCACAAACTTCAAAAATCGTTTCATAGTCTCAGCAGGGTTTTGATTTCGTCTATTATTCGCTCTGTTGAGGGTAAACAAAGAGCCTCTAGATTGGCAGCATAAGGTAAGGGGGTCTCTCTTTGAGAAACTCGCCCCACTGGAGCATCCAAAAGGTGTATTCCCAATTTTGCAACCTGAGCAATAATCTCAGCCCCCACACCATTTGTTTTGTGCCCCTCTCCAACGATGACCGAAGGGGAGATAGTGGAGTGGAAGGTAAATGAGGGGCAGCCCTATAAAAATGGGGATCTGCTTTTTACAGTCCAAACCGATAAATCGGTTGTAGAATTTAATGCTCTTGATGACGGAATCCTAAGAAAGATTCTAAAGGGCGCCCATTCTGTTTGTAAGGTAGGTGATCCGATTGGAGTAGTTACCGACGAGGCAAACGAAGATTTTTCTGATTTATTGAAAGAATGGGAAAAGCTTGAGGCTCCTAAGCCCCAAAGTGCACCTCAGACAACCCCCTTACAACCTGCAAATGCAGCACAAACTCCTGTTGCCACATCCGTGGGGTTTGTGGAGCCGGAATTTGCTATTGCTACGCCACTCGAGACTATTCCTACCCTTGCTGGTGGTAAAGAGGTTCTAGCTACCCCTTATGCCAAACAGTTAGCAAAAGAACAGGGCAGAGACCTAAAGGGTTTGCCCGGTAGCGGATATCAGGGAATTGTGACCGCAAAAGATGTTGAAAAGGCCCCTTCAAAAGCGTACCAAAAGCTGAAAAGTAAAACCTTTCCTGAGGAAAAACCGGGTTCATACTCGCTTATCCCGATGAGCCCCATGCGTAAAGCGATCGCTAAAAGGTTACAGCAGTCGAAGCAATTTATCCCCCACTTTTATGTGACGCATGTGGTTAATACCCTCGAGCTTGGCAAAATCCGTCAACAACTTAAAGACTATGGTATTGATTGTACGATCAATGATTTTATTTTAAGAGCCGTGGCGCTTTCATTAAGAGACCATCCTGAGGTGAATAGCGGTTTCGATTCAAAAACCCAATCGATCATTCGTTTTCATACCGTTGATGTGAGCGTCGCAGTATCCATTCCTGAGGGGCTTATCACCCCAATTGTCCGTTTGGCCGATTTCAAAGGGATAGAAGAGCTCTCCAAGGAGGTAAAGTTTTTGGTAAAGAAGGCCAAAGAGGGAACTCTCAAACCCGAGGAATACCAAGGGGGATCTTTTACCCTATCTAATTTAGGGATGTTTGGGATCGACTCGTTTATGCCTATTATCAATCCTCCCCAGGCAGCTATTCTGGGTGTTGGTGGTTCAATCGAGGGGCAGATGAAATTGACTCTTGCTGCAGACCATAGAGTTGTTGATGGGGCGGATGCAGCTAGGTTTTTAGCTACACTAAAAAAGTTTTTAGAGTCCCCAACGCTACTACTTTTGTAATTAGAGCTTTCTCTATCGATGAATCTTTTTTTGTAGCTTAAGAGAAGATCCTGTTTGAACTTTACCGTTTTTGAATTTTTTAGCGTAACAGGTCATCGGCTAAATAAGCCTTCATCCCCCAATCTACGTAAATAGGGACGTTAATATCTCGTCTGAAAAATTCTAAAAGTACCTGCAGCCAAGTTTTCTTTGGGCAGGATGGTTTCCATACCGTGCTCCATGAGGTTTTTCGGATAAGTTGGGGAATTTTACAAATAATCGGTATACCCGCCCGTTCCAATTCATTTGAAAAGAGAGTTTCTAATTGGTTTAAAGAGATCTCTTTTTGATGAAATGAAGGAAAAACTTCGGGAAGATAAGTTTGGATCGCTTTTTGGGTCTCTTTACCCCATTTGCCATCCTCAACAAGGGGCTTTTTTCCCTCTTGGAGCAAAAAAGAGTTTAAAAAGTTTTGTAGCCCCGCTATTTTTGTACACAAAATCCCAGCATTGTACTCAGCGAAAATGTGGGTCGGGTCTTTATGGAGACCGATGTCTTCGCAGACATGGCGAATTACAATCTCTGTAGAGGTCTCTAAATTTTTTAGCTCTCTTACAAATTCTTTTTGAGTATATCCAAAACGGGAGGCATAGAGCTTGTTAAAATTCCAAGGCCCCACTGTTCTTGAGATATAAGCATCTAAACTAAAAAAGCTGAGAAATTTTTCGATGTAATAGGAAAGTTTTTTTCCTTCCTCTATTAGCTGGTTTTCTGCCCAAAAAAGGGCAGGGAGAATTTTTTTTAGGCGCGCTTGCTCCCATTCGCTAAGTTTTTTTACGTAACAGGAGTTAAGCTGTTCATTTAAAACTCTTTTTTCTCTCTCTTTTAGTCGAGGCTTTTTGTTAACCAAATTAGTCTATTTTGTTCAAATTAAAATGAGATATTTAACAAGTTACTTGATGTTGCATAAATTTTCCAAATGAGTTTTTTTCGTAAAAAATTCATGAAAATAAAAATATTGCAGGTTTTATTACCATGTTTTAAGAGAAAGACAATTAGTGGCATAAAGACCTTATTTAAAAAATAGAGCCTTGAAAAACTGGCCGTTTTTAAAAAGAGAAAAATTAGCATGTTCAAAAATCTTTCCAGTTCTCAACAAAAATATATCAAAATTCTGGTGATAGGTCTTACTCTATTGTACTTAGTGATAGGTTTTTTTTCTGTTGTTATCATCAATAAAAGTCACGGATCTAAAATTGCACTAGATCAATTAAAAGAAACTTCAATAGTTTCACCTGAAAGAGATGAAAAGGGGGCTGTAAAGGTTAGCACGGGCATATACTTAGACAGTATAGAGACGGTCTCGATAAAAGAATCCTACTGGATTGCTACTTTTTATGTATGGTTTAGATGGGTAGGGGAAGATGGATTAGATCCTGGTAAAGCCTTTTATTTGGTTGATGCCAAAATAAACAGTAAAATTTTGGAGGATAGCTACGTTAGTCCAGAGGGCTTACATTATCAGTGCTACAGGGTGGAAGCGAGAATTACGAATTTTTTTAATACGATGCTACTGCCTTTAGAGTCTCATGTGCTCACTATCTCGATAGAGGATGCGGTCTTGGATGACACAAAACTGGTCTATATTCCTGACTCTTCCAGTAACAAGAGTCCTAGATTGAATGTTCCCGGATTTGTTATTAAAAATTTCTCACAATATTCAGAGCCTCATACCTACCAGACAAATTACGGAGATCCACTGCTAAATGAGGGGGACTATACCACTTATAGTCAGTATAACTTTGCTCTAAGATTAAAACGGGTAGGGTTTGGATTCTATATAAAACTATTTATCGGTATGTTTGCGGGTGTTTTCCTCACCTTGGGTAGCTTTTTTATCCGCCCTTCAGATACTGGCCCGAGGTATGGTATACCCTCTGCGGCATACTTTGGTGCGGTAGCAAATACGTATATGGTCAACGCATTGATGCCCCCATCTGGAGGTTTTGGATTAACCGATTTAGTGACTTTGGTTGGTTTATTGACAATTACTATTTGTGTGGCTGCGACTTTACTTTCAGGATATTTTTACCTGCGAAAAAATGAACAAGAGTTCTCTAAAGCGATTGATATGGCATCATGGATCACCATCGGAGTATGGTATATATTGATCAATATTATGTTGCCTGTTTTGGCATTCAGTTAAGATAAGAAAAATCTATGGCTGTTTTTATCGAGAGCATTCAGTTCTAAAATTTTTGCGTAAATTAATAAAATATTTTTGCAAAAAAACTATTGAAGCTTAAATCTTCTCTGTCTTAAGAAAGTTGTTATGCATCACAAGCGTTTACTAAGGGTCTTTTTTGTATTATTTTTTATATATTCATTTTATATAAAAGCTAACATCAAAGTGGGTATTCTCCATTCTCGGACAGGAGACTTGGCGCAAAGTGAGGTTCCAGTCCTACTAGCTACTTTAGCGGCGATTGATGAGATCAATCAGGGGGGAGGGATAAATGGCGAGCTGGTAGAGCCTCTAGTAGAAGACGGAGCCTCTGACCCGGTACAGTTTGCGCTTGGGGCGAATCGATTGTTAGACCAGGGGGCAACTACAATTTTTGGAACCTGGACTTCAGCAAGTCGCAAGGCGGTAAACGAGGTTTTAGAAAAAAGGGGAGGAATTCTTTTTTATCCTGTCCAATTTGAGGGGTTAGAGGATTCTCCCCATATCTTATATTTAGGAGTCGCCCCAAACCAACAGCTTTTACCTGCGGCCAGCTGGGCCTTAAAAAATATAGGCAAAAGGTTTTATGTTATCGGTTCTGATTACATCTACCCAAAAGCCTCCCTAGAGATTTTACGTTTGTACATGCCAAGTCAGGGGGCTGAAATTGTTGGGAGTGAGCTAGTGTCTTTAAGCGAAAAAAATTTTACTCAAGCGGTAGCCAAAATTCGACTTGCTAAACCTGATGTAATAATTAATTTGATTAATGGGGAGAGGAATCGTAATCTTTTCACTCTTTTGGAAAATGATGACCAACTCAAGAAAACGGCTATAATCTCATTAAGTGTTACCGAAGATCTTATACAGACATGGAGTGTAGAGCTTCAAAATCATTTTTTATGTTGGAGCTATTTTCAAAATCTTAAAGAGGAAATAAACCTTGAGTTTTTAGCAAGACTTCGTAAAAGGATTGATCCAAAAATAGTGATTAATGATCCTATGGAAATAGCCTACAATGGGGTAAAAATGTGGGCAAATACTTATGAAATGGCTAAAAATGGGGCTCGTGTAAATCTAAAAAAAGTCCTTGATGGGCAGGGAATTCATGCAGCAGAAGGGATCATCGGATTTAACACCTCTTTTTATCTGTATCGAAATATCATATTAGCTAAGGTGTTTCATAAACAGACGCCCCAGATTGTATGGAGAACTATTAATCCTATCCCACCCGAACCCTATCCCTCCTTAAAGACCAAAAAGGAATGGCAGGAACAGATGATCATCTGGTACAAAGAGTGGGGGAATAAATGGGGTTCCTAAAAAGATGGGAGGTTCAATTTTGTGGATGGATTCTCGCCTTTTCTATCGGTTTAGGGGTGTTTATTTTTACCTTTAAAGCCGAAAGGGAAAAGGAACAGCAAAAATGTCTAAACAATTTTTTGTTAATACAGAAGACAATCTATAAAAACGTAGAATCGAAGCAAGTTTTTTTGAATTCTTTAGCTGAAAAAGCCTTTAAAGATCCCACATCAAGGCTGCTCCAATTGAATTTGACAGAAATCTAAAAGTTAGCTCAAACGTTATTCAACAGGCACTTAGCGGTGAAAACAAGATTTTAGAGAGTATAGGTCTAATTGGCACCAAAAATTACGCTTGTTTTTACCTTCCAGATATAAAATTCGGGTTTGTACTTGAAAGCTTTTCTTTTTACTCCGTCCTGATTTATATCGAGGCATTCATCCTATTTCTTTTGCTTATTAGCTGTCTTGTACTCCCTTTCAGCGAGTCTAAAGATAGTTGCTCTATAACAGGCATTCTGAGGTGTTATAGCGTTTTTTCCCATATAATGATTTTTTTGGTTATTTTACTTGGATGTGTAGCAGGGTATTTAGGTGTTGCCTATTTAAAAGAGAAAAAAGATTCAGTCGAAACGCAAAAGTCTGCCTTTAACTTTGCAGCGGGGAGTTCAGTTGTAAAGATCAACCAATATCTGGAAGAGTTTAAAGGTGTCTTGGAAACTTTTGTCACCTTAAAGTATGGGTTGAATAAACCCAATGATGCAATTCTTGAGCAGTTGAATAGGTATGGTGTTTTAGCGGTAAATTTTTACGAAAAACCTCTAAATGGGGTCTATCAAGAGACTCTAACACTGAACAAATTCAACTGGGTACCTACCGCGTTACTCCCTAATCCATATACAGAGGACTTCAAAATTGAGGGGCCAATTAATGATCCGATACTTGGGACTATATTTATTTTCTCAACCCAAAAAAATATTGGAAATCAAGGCACATGCTCGATTGTTGTAGAGGGAAATACGATCAATAATATTCTGGAAATATTGACCCATACCTACAGTCAACCCTTTTCTATTACCGATCAGGAGGGGCACTTTTTATACCAATACCAGACCACCACAAATCCTGACCTTTTGTTAAGTATCCCAGCTGCTAAATGGAACTTCATCTCTAGCTCAACGGGGTTAAAAGTGCCTTATTTAAAACAGAGTTTTTTAATCCATTTTCTATTTTTTTTCACTCTGTTTATCCTTTCCATTTTGTTTTGGATTTTTACCCAATTCGATACGATTTTTTCCTTTAGAGTATTACCGATTGCCTCTATAGGTTTTTTATTGTGCGTGTTAATTTTCCAAGTATTCGCCTTTAATATTTTGCAATATCGAATAAAGGAAGAACAAAAGAGCGTCCTTTCAAATAAAGAGGAGATCTTAAATCAAGTAGAATCTATAAAACAAGCTTACGATCTTTTCCATGAGGAACCGCTTAGGTTGGTACCGGTAAAACTTAAGGTGGATGGTTTTTGGATTAAAGGGATAGACATTGTAAATGCTGCGGGTTTTTTTTCCTCGCAACTAGACGAAAAATCAGACTTATACATCTATACGGCAATTGCCGGAGTTACTACCCTTAAAAGCAATCAGGAATCCCCCCCGTCATACTTTTTTAACTATGATTATATAGATGACTCTCAATTTAAAGAGTTCCCTTTTAATCCCAGGCTGTTAACACTACCGTTGCAGGTCGCAACGAACGAAAAAATTCTTTTTGTCCCCGATTTTGACAATTTAGAGGAACTATCCCGGTTACAGGTTCAGGGTATAGATTGCCTGTTATCTTATCCCTTTGCTGATTGGTCTTGCGATCTTGTACCAGAGTTTTATCACAAGGAAAGTGGGTGATGATATCAAGACTTTCATCCCGGTTTGGGGGTCAGTGATGTTTATCGTCTTGCTGATGTACGTGAGCTTTAGAGGATACCTCGGAAATAGAACCTTGTCGTTTCTAGAAAATGTTTATATAGGTTCATTAATACTTCTTATTACCGTGCAAGCGATAAGCCTAATTCAAAAGATTGGGCAAGATGAGAGATTCTTTTTGTATGTTCGGTATTTTTACTGGCCTGTTTGGTCGATCATTACATTATTTATCAGCTATTTTGCCCTTACATAGTATGATTTTTTGACTATTTCATCTTAGAAGCCTCAGTTCGAAAGTACGTTTTACCATCGGACTAAAAATAGGAGATGGGTATCTAAAAAAATGGATGGAATTAAACAGGGTGTTTTAGGGTAACTGATTTAAAAAAAGGATCTAATATTTTTTGATGAGGATGGTTTTGAGGATTAGAGCCATTTATTTTTTCTAAAATAGACAAAACCGGCAAGCGTTCCG
>RGXB01000048.1 GCA_010029555.1 bacterium | reverse complement strand
TTTTCCCGGAGGATACGATAACACAGACCAAACACCAGATCGCCGCTTAGTTCGTAAAAAAGACGATTTCGATCAAATGATTCGAACAGCTCTTAACCAAAGCTTTGTGACACAAATACCTTTTTTACCACTTTTAAAGGAGCTACCTGGATCAGGCGTTGAGAACGCTTCGCTCCTGTTGGCTACAAATATCTTTGAACAAATAGATAACACGACTGATATGCGTAACCCATCCTCTATTTTTGGTAGCAACTTGAGTGAATGGCCTGAAGCTGTAAAAAAACTTTCACTTGTAACTGGTGATGAAAACGGTAATAGGGCAAAACTACTTAATTATGTAAAAGATATTTATTCTGAAAACAGAGACTTCCTTCAAGATTTTCTTGAAAGGATTTTAGGTGATCAGCCTGGAATTCTTGTTTTCAACTTTGCGCAAAACTATTTACCTAACTCCAGATATGCATTTACATTTTTTGATATGAAAAACAAGATGGGTACAACCACACTTAGCATCAGAGATTTACAAATACCAGAAGGGTTTAGACAACCACAAAAACTAATTAAATCTTTTTTAGCCCATCCTCAAACTTCTAGCCAAAATGGCGGCCACTACGAATTAGCGATACCTGTTACAGAAGCTATAAAAACTGCTGTTCGAAATGGATTTTCTTTTCCTGAAGCGGAATTTTTTACAAAAAATCCAAGTGAACTGGTGTGGACCAAACAACAAACAGCTCCAACCTTTGGTGGTGGGTGTGCAGCCCCCGCTTCTTGCCTAGCCGTACCCAACCCTTATGCTCGTTTGCCTATGACCCAAGACCTTTTTCAAGCTGGTGAGAAAGGGGACGAAACAGCTCTTCAATCAATTCGAACAGCTGCAATCGAAAAGATCGAAAAACGCGACGGAGATTTTTACCCGTCAATCTCACTAGAAAGAAATGGGTCATGGTATGTAGTTACCATTTTCGATTCAGCAGGTGGGGAGACCTATGTGAGACTCCAACCCCAAGCTCCAACAAAAAAACCCCCTCAAAGCCAACCAACACCCCTGTTAGTACTCTCTACCGATCTTTCGGAAGAAACTTTCCAAGAGGGGTTAAAGGGAGACGGGACTTGTATACACAAAATACGTACAAGTGCTATTAGCGCGCTTAAAGGAACAACACAATCGTATGAACAAGAGATAATTTTCGAAAAAGATTCTAAGGGTTATGTAGTTACGCTCTGGACTGTAAGTGGCGCCGAACATAAGGTCTGTTTAACACCCTCAGTTAAACAGCCCCCGAAAGGTGGTTCTTGTTCCGTTATGTAAGGGAATGAGTCCTAGCCGTAAGGGCTTTTTGCATGACGGGGCCTTGCCCTGAGAATCATGAAAAAAGCCTTTATGATCGACAACTAAGCCCTTTATAATGAGCTCTATAACGCTAACTATATGTAAATAAACTAGTTAGCGATGTATCTTCCGATCGAAAAAATGAATTAATTTTTAAAACTTCCCCCTTTTTATTCACAAATGTGATAAAATAATTGAGGTGGTTATGAAAGGTTCCCTCTAAAAGGGCCTTTACCCACAACAAGCTTGGCTCTATGAAATACGTATCTGACCCCTCTCAGATAACTTCATAGAGCCTTTTTTTTCCCATGATACTACCGGCTAAAAAATCTATAAATAAATTTACTTTTTAAGGTTTTTTTGTTATAATTATTTATAGATAGCATATGGTAAATTCATGAGTATTAACGGACATCGTTTGGATTATGGATTCAATCCTTCCGATTCGGAACTTTCCTCGGAACTTTCCTCTGGATCTTCAACTCCTGTTTCTGACGCATCCCAACGTTCTCTTGTGAGTACAGTTGTAGATGATTATTTTCGAGTAGAAGAACCTAAGCTTCAACAACAAATTGTTTATGCTAAATCCTTACGGCAATTGGAACAAAAAATCAATTTTCTGGAAAGGGTAGTGCGTAGTCGTGATAGTACCATCCGTCATTTAGAATCCAGGCTTGAAGAAACGACGGACTATCTCAAGGATGCACGTCAAGAAAGTACAAAGTATCATAAGGCTTGGCTGGAACTCTATGAAAAAAATTATTCTCTAGTAATCGAAGCTGTTAATCAAACCAAAGAGACGGGTGCACTTCAAAAAAAACTGAAAGATTCACTAGAAATGAACCAGTCTGCAGTAGATTACGTTGCGCAAGTAAAAAAAGAAAATGCGACGCTAAAAAACCAGTTGAGCTTTTTGAAAAAGAGTGCGGTAATCGGTTTTATTGGTTTGGGTACTATAGCGTTCGTTGCAAGTCAGCTCAAACAACCCCAGAGTTTTGGGAAAAGCGTAATCCAAATGGCTAAATCTTTTTTATTTGATAGAATGGTTTCTTCAAATCGAGGAGCAATATCGATCGCCAAAGAGGCGGCTATTGAGGTTGCACATATGGCTAATAATACAGCTACTGCCATGATCCATTCAGTAGCAGATAGCCTTAAAGGGGTCTCAGAAAATCCGGTAACGGGTCCCGATTTTACCCATTAATTTTCTTTTCGATCGGAACACCCTTTTTGCCCTTAGTACGCCTATTTCAATGTCTTATCCATTTACCTTCAATAACGGGGTTTATGGACAGGATCTATGAGAGAGGTAAAGGTTGCAAACCAAATAAATGACATTAAAGTTGTTAAAACCAAAATGAATCGCATCTTTTCTTTGCATCTATCCACCTCTGGGTAAAGGCTTCTAATCAAGGGGGCAATCTGATCTCTATTTATAATCCCTATTTGCCTACTGTTCGATCCTTTTAAAACTTCTACCGCAGCCTCCCTCCCTTTTTTTGTCTCCAAATGCAAAGGCAAATCTGGGTTTTCCAGCAAAAGATTGGGGCAGATTTTTTCAAGGTTTCTTTTTGTTAAATCTTCGTCAATCAGATTAGGATCTTGTAAGAGACCACAAAGGGCGTGTTGTTCTACGAAACCCACACATTCCTTTGTAAACTTACCTAAAGCAAATTCCAGCAATTTTTCTTTAGGACTTTGACCTATTGAAACCTGGTGGACAGAACAAGAAATTTTCTCCGATAAGCTTGGATCATGACGAAAGTATGCTATAAGACCCTTTTGCTCTGCTAAAGCCTTGTCCGCTATTTCTTTAGTAAAATTCAGGTATTTTAGCCTATTGCTACGTAAAATACATGGAGCAAGAGACTCTTGGACTGCTTTCAATGAAAGCGGGTTTGCTATCGGTTGCAGGCATTTCGAGTAAAAATAGGGCAACGAACTCAGGTGCAATGGTTTAAAAAAGAGTTCGTTAGGGTCGATAAGCCTTTTAGGTATGTTTTTAGTAGGTGTTCCAAAAAATTTAATTAGGGCGTTTTTGGCACCCTCCATAGGATTACTAAGAACCCCACCAGTCGCAACAATATTTTGTCTGAATCCTAATCTCACATGAATCCCTTGTCTTAAGAGAGAAATTATAGAATTAAAACAAAATATATGCATCAAATATAATAAATATTTTTTGCAAAACACTCGCCGCTAGGGAGTTAAAAATAAATGTTTTTTTGTTTTTTTTCGCTAAAAGGGCTACCAGCCCTATTTCTAAAACCTCGCTTGCCGCATAGGCTCAGTCAAATAGAGAGGGGTTTAGTCGATTCTTCATAAAAATGGTACAAAAGGAGGAAAAAAACGCCCTAGAGGAGCTCCAAGGCGTTTGATTGTGAGGTGTATTGAATTAAAAAAACTGGGAAAAAGCTAAAACAATACCTACCGCTGCAATCCCGAGAAGGATAGCGTTGTTAGCGGGCACCTCATATTTGGTCTCGACTTTTTCCAGTCGTTTTTTCCAGAGCATAAGCGCCGGAAGAACAATCACTAGTATACAGGTAAATACAGCCGAGTACTGCAATGCAAGGACAAATCCTTTTGGAACCATGATAACGAACAAAACCGGGGGGATAAAAGTGATCAAAAAAGTCAGAACTTTCCCTTTCACATCTTTTTTCAAGTGGAATCCATCCCGAATGAAATCAAAAAGGCTCAATGCAACCCCTAAAAAAGAGGTTGTCATCGTTACATTCGAAAATCCATTCAACATGAGCGTTGCCCAAGAAGAGACTCTATCTCCTAAAAATTCGAGCATTAAAGGGAGCGGTTCTTTAGAGCTATTGATCAAAGCAAAGCTATTTTTTCCCACTTGAGGCAATATCCCCTGAATAAATAAAAACCAGCAGGCATAGATGAAAAAGGGGATAAAAGAGCCTAGAATGATAGCGTTTCGTATAGAGGTGTAGTTCTCTTTGCCAATGTAGTTCACTATCGAGGGGATGATAAATTGGTAAGAAAAACAGGTGGCAAAAATAGGTAAAGATTGCGCCCAATAGTTTCCATAGGTGTTGTATGTCAGAATCGTTGCGGTATTTACCTCTGGCAAAATAAACAAAAGGCTCAAAAGGATAAATATCCCTTTTGCAGAAAAAAGGAATTTATTCAGCGTGTCCACAAAAAAAGTACCCAAAGCAACCACAGTGCCAAAAAATGCGGTGATTACAAGGCTAGAGGTTAAGCTCGAGACCGAAAAACCGAGTTTCCCTAAAAGATTGGCAGCAAGGCTTCCCATCCCCTCAATGTAGGCTGCAAGCACCATGTACAGAAGCATGATAAAACAGATCCAACAGACGATCTTGCCAGGAATTTTAAGAAATTTTTCCGCCATGGAGCTAAAGCTGTTGCCGTCTTTATGCATTGCCATGTTCACTTCTAAGGTCATCAGTCCGGTGTAGAGCATCAAAATCGCAATAAAAAACATGACTAGAAGAGATAAAGCCGAACTTCCTAAGGAGGTGACGAGAGGCAAGGCAAGTATGCCTGCCCCGATAGCAGAGCCCATGATTAAAAATATGGACCCTATGAATTTAGCACGTAACATAGTTTTTTCCAGTAAGTGTTCCTCCATGATAGGGAAAGCGGCGATTACAATCCAGAGAGACTATTCGGGAGGAATCGTTTCCCTTATCCCTCAAACATCCCCCCTTATTAATCCCCAATTAAGCTTTTCTCTTTACCCATATTTAAAAAAGGGTTACAAAAAAAATGTGTCTGGTCAAAAACCTTCTTCCTCAAAAGATAAGGATTCCTTTCTTCCCCTTTTTTTAATTTTGCTCCTTTTGGCAGGGGTGATTATTTTTACTCTTTCGTCTGAATTAGTCTCTAGAGACTACTTTTTAAAAACTGAGACCAAGCAGATCAGCATCTGGGAGGAAATTTTTCCTCTTTAAATCTATACTGAAATTTTTATGACAATTATACTCTTAGAAAAAAATGGAAAAAAGGGGTTTTTATTGGCATGAATAATCTCCAATCTTTTGAGGAACTCATTTGTCCCCTTTCCGGTGAAACACAACATGAGGAACTATGGAATTATAGAACCCACCTTTTTGGGTTCTTTTGTAGTATCATAGGATTTATCTATTTAATTACCCACTCACTTCACCTTGTAGACACTACCCTACTATGGGGTCTTCTCCTGTATGGTCTTACTCAAAATTTTGTGTACTTATCCTCATTGATTTACCATAAACAAACCAACCTCTATAAAAAAAGAATGTTTCGGCTTATCGACCATATCTGCATCTATTTTGGTTTAGCAGGAATTTATTCCCCTTTTCTTTTAGGCCCCTTTTACCAATTTTTCGGTCTTGAGATGTTTATTCTTCTGTGGGTTTTGAGCGGATTGTGCTGTTTTTTAAAAATGCGCTATTTTGACAAATTCCTTAAATTTTCATTGGTCTCCTATTTCACAGTATTCATCGTTTTTTTTGTCTATTGGATCTTTTTGCAAAATATGCTCACTCCGGAGTGTGTGAACTTCGGAATTTTGAGCGCATTCTTTGCTTGTTCAGGGGTGGGATTTTTCGTATGGGAATCATTACCTTATAATCATGCGATTTGGCATATTCATGTGTTAGCCTCGTCAGCCACAAATTTTTTGTCCATTCTTCACATCCCATCGATTCCATAACTTTTTGTTTTTTAGAGGCTAGAAGAAAGAATGTACCTAAAAACGGTATTTCTTTTTAAAAACCCCTTTGAAAAAAGACGCTTACCGCAATAATTGGCAAAAAAAATCTACTTTGATCTCCCATCCAAAAAACCATCCTTTACCATTCCACCTGATATAGATTCTCCTCTACATAGGGAAGATTTTTTATAGCTGCCTGTTTGTTGGAAAAAAACCTATGCATAAAAAATCATTTTTTAATAATCTATGAAAAAAAGTTTGATTAACCTTGTTGAACTCTTTAAATGTATGTCATCAAAAAAACGTATAACCCTCCCCTCATTCTTGCAATTTAATCTTCAGCGAAAAAACCGGTCCCCATAACCCTTAAAAACAACACCTCGAGCTATAAACCCCTTTAAAGGAATTTTGAATGAATATTTTTCCCCTCCTTTCGATTTCCCCATCTCACCCTTGGAGTAACGACGATCTAGCACCGCGGTCTATTCAGGCCGGAACCAAAAGGGGATTTGAGGAGTCTTTGGTCTCACCGAATGAGACGATGTTGCAAAAAAGGGCTCGTCATGAACCGAAAGATTGGATTTTCTTAAGTTCTAAAGAGGTTCACAAGCTCCGAAGGGGTCGAGACGACAAAAGAGTCACCCAGATTCTTAATGAATTAGGTTTTTTTATGGATATGAATCCTAAAAAACTCACCAATGCTTTTTTGCAGAATTTCCATCCTGTTTTAAAAAAAATCCCTGATTGGCGCATCAGACGGGAGTTTTTTTGTCTTGCGACAGATTGCTATAAACAGCTTGCATCCGATGTTCTTGAGGCCACACTTTTTAAAGTAGCCTCTGCAGTAGAGCCCGTTCTATTTCGAGAAAAAAAAGGGTTCTGCATCACGGTTGCAAAAATATTTTTCACAGAACCTTTGGAGGGTCTTGAAAGCCTCTCTCAAAGCTATCAAATCCTCATTTCCCATTTAAGAAATGACCGGCTAAGGCTGGAGGTGATCGAAATTTTACAGTCTCTTCCAGTGGAAAAACGGAATGACTTTACCACATTTTTTTTAAAATTCCCCGAGGATTTTAAAGAAGATCCCACCCTTTTTGTCCCTTTTATACATGAGCTGGAATTTGAAGATTTCAACCATCTGCTCAAAGGCTCCTCACAGAACAGTCGAAGAGCACTTCTAGCCACGGAATTGAAAAAACCAGAGATTCGGGGGTTAGAGCTCTTGTTAAGCTCCCCTCAAGAAACCGTGGAGCGATACCACGCTTGGTTTGATGCATTCAGCCAGCCAAGGTACAGATACGACTCTTATTTTTTTCTGATGGTAGCGGATGTCGTCAAAAACTTAGACTACTTCGAAGCGAATATCAAAACCTACAAAAGACGTAGTGAAAAATTCATCTGCTATGTAAGACATATCTCCCGTCTTTCTTATGATTACAGAATGATGCAAGATCTCTATTTGACGACCGAATTATTAGAAAAAAAAGGTCCTGTCTGGCAACCGCTTTTTGATTTTTTAAAGCTGTTTGGAAAAAACAGCTCTTCACAGCTCAATGAGCCTTTTTTGCACGACCTTGAAATTCTTGCCCAAGATTTAGTGGAG
>RGXB01000047.1 GCA_010029555.1 bacterium | reverse complement strand
TTGCAAGATTTAACGCTTTTACAATCAAACTTTTGCACTTTTGTATTGCAAAATGGGCAATGAGCCGGCATATGCCATTTAACAGAATTTTCCGGCCGTTTTTCAAAATCCACTTTGACAACTTGAGGGATAATCTCTCCAGCTTTTTCGATGATTACCGTATCGTGAACACGTATATCCTTGCGCTCGACCTCTTCTTCATTGTGCAAGCTTGCACGACTTATAGTAGATCCTGATAAAAAAACCGGTTCCAATTCAGCAACAGGCGTTAACACCCCGGATAATGGACACATACCCCTTAATTTTGTGTTCTCTTTCGGCAACGGTGTAGTCAAGGGCGTCGTATTCCCCCTCGGTGCGGATCTGTTGCCTACCCGAATCGATCACATCGTCAAGAACAGTATTTAACTCGGAGAGATTGTTCGTTCCAATCACAAAGTCAACATGGGGGAGCTTTTTGAATAGGGTCTCTCTTTTGGCCATGGCCATGCAGCCGGTCACACCGATGAGTTTGTTGCGCATTTTTGAGCGGCCTAGTTGCCCCAGTTTTCCCATTACTTTGCGTTCGGCGAGATCTCTAATAGAACAGGTGTTGAAGACCAGGAGATCGGCTAGCTCTTCGTCAAGAACTCTTTTTAATCCGCGTCGCTTAAGCTGGCCTACCATAACCTCGCTCTCGAGCTCGTTCATCTGGCAGCCATATGTTCTAATAAAGAAAGTTTTTGGATCTTTTATCTTCATGGCGTTAAAGATTAACTGAGATTCCTTTTCTTCACAAGATCGGTAAGGGAGATTCAAGAAAAGAAGCTTGTATTAAATGGAAAAAAGGGGTACCATAGCCCAGAAAAAAGGATCGAAATGCAACCCAATTTGAAAATGACAAAAACTTTTCAACGGTCTGAAAGTAAAAAAAATACTTTTTTGATCGATGCTAAAGGTAAGACCCTTGGGCGCTTGTCTTCAGAGATCGCTAAAATTTTGACAGGCAAGCACAAACCTGTTTTCACTCCTAATGTGGATCTAGGTGATGCTGTTGTTGTCGTGAACGCGAGAGATATCGTTGTTACCGGCACAAAAGAGGTAAATAAAATTTATGGTTACCATACTGGTTGGATGGGAGGACGCCGTGAGGTTCCTTTCCGTACGATGAAAGAGCGTAACCCAGGCTATATTATTGAGCACGCCGTTAAGGGGATGTTACCTAAGACGACACTTGCTCACGAGCAGATCAAAAAACTCCGTGTCTTCAAAGATGAAAACCACGGAATGACTAATGAGATGATTACGCTTTAAGGATAAGGACCGGTTAAAAAATGCAAAAACTCCAAGAAGTAGTCGCAATCGGAAGAAGAAAAACAGCTGTTGCTAGCGTCCGTCTCCGTCCTGCCACCAAAAATGAGATGCTCGTAAACGAGCGAAAAATGGATGAGTACTTTCCCATCCCAAGCCAAGTCCAAACTGCTTTAGCACCTTTGAAGGTAGCTGAACTCTTAGACAAGTACGACATCTTTGTTCGTGTTTGCGGTGGAGGTTTGATGGCACAAGCCGAGGCGATCCGTTTGGGTGTTGCTCGCGCAATTTTGATGGAAAACGAATTCCTCCGTTCACAACTCAAGTCTGAAGGGTTCCTCCGCAGAGACCCAAGACGTAGAGAGCGTAAGAAGTACGGACAACGTGGTGCACGTCGTCGCTTCCAATTCTCAAAACGTTAGTCTTATTCGGTATACGAGAACCAACAACAAAAGACCCGCCTTCTTGGCGGGTCTTTTGCTTGATTAACCATTTAAAAAGCGCTCCTTCAGGTAAGAAACATATCTTTCTGCACTCAACGGTTTTTTGGTCGATTTCTGCAAAAGATCTTGCAGATTGAGGAGGCTACCGTAGCCGTGAATCGCTTTTTTAAGCCAATTGCGTAGAGGTTCTAGCTCCCCCTTTTGTAAACAATCCGCAAGGGGAATCTCGTTTTTTAAGCAAGCATATTGGTCAGCTGCGTACATGCAGCCTGTGAGGTAGGTGGGAAAGTAGCCAAAACTGCCTGAAGCCCAGTGGATGTCCTGTAGACATCCTTGCGCATCATCAGGCACATCGAGACCCAATAGATCTTTTTGATATTCTCTGAAGACTTTTGGTAAATCCTCGACCTGAAGTTGCCCCTCAATCAATTCTTTTTCAATTTTTGTTCTAAAAATAATGTGTAGGGGATAGGTAAATTCATCCGACTCGATGCGGATGGGTTGTGGAAGTATAGCGTGCCTTGATTTTACCATCTCTTCAAATGAGAAGGGGATCTGTGGAAGGTTATTTTGAAATACTTTATAGAGTAAATGAAGAAAATCCCTAGATCCTCCAATACAGGTTTCAAAAAGTTTGGACTGGCTCTCATGGACTGTCAACGAGAGAGATTGATTGAGGGGATAGAGTTGTTCGTGGGGCAGCTGAGAGTCGTAAAGAGCGTGACCAAGTTCATGTAAAGTCGAGTAAAGGGCTTCAAAAAGATCCTTGGAATTATAGCGTGTTGTCAGGCGGATATCGCCTGGACAGATCATGTCGCAAAAAGGGTGGGTCGATTCTTGAAGTAATGCTGTGGGAACGATTTTTTCCACGAGGAAATTGCATATTTTTTTTTGTTGATCGATTGATGCAGGAAGGGGAAGAGGGGTATTTTTAGGGTAGGTATTTTCCTTAAGGATATTTTTAAGTTCTTTTTCTAATGGGTCAAAAAGCTTTTGAATCTCTGCATAGGTTAGATCCCTATCATAAAAGGACAAGAGGGCATCGTAGCGTGTTCTCCCTTTTTTTAGATGGTCAGCCACTTGTTGATTTAGGTGTATCATCTCTTTTAAGTCGGCTTGGAATAGGGAAAAATCTTTCTTTTCGCGAGCCTCTCGCCAAGATTCGGTGGCTATCACACTGTGTTTAGCTAGTCGCTCCACAAGGTCTTTCGGAAGGGAGTTTTTTTCAACAAGATCTTTTAGGAGTTGTAGGTGCCTTTTTTCCTGAGAATTGGAGGGGGGAACACTCAAATAATTCTTAACTTTATCATCGAGAATCCGATCTTGTAAAAGACTCTCAATAAAAGCAGACTGCTCCGCTCTAAAAGAGGTTGCGATTTTAGGCATAAGAGTCTCTTTATCCCATGAAAGAAGTTTTTTCGTTGACTCTAGATAGTTAATTTGATCTAAATGAGCCTTGAGAGAATGTGACATAAACTTTTCACCAATATATGTGATCCAAGATACAAGATAGAGGTTTGCCCTAATATCATCAATGGGCGAATTCCTCTTTTGAACTGAAATGTTTGCACTCCCACCAGTATAGGGATCAAAAGAATTAAAAAAATTTGGAAAGGCTTAGATATATCTTGAAGACTTTGAGGTTTTATGGAGAGGCTTATCTTAATCGGTTTTTCAAGGGTTTTCCAACCCAAGGAAGAGCAGTTCTTTTCTAGGATTTTTTTTGCAAAAAAGACCTTTTTATCCGGCTCGAAATGATCGGTAAAATACAAAGATTCATTTTGGCTATAGAAATAGGCCTCTTTTTGTCCATTTTGGGAAAAAAGAACCTTTTCGTTGTGATTTAGATCAAGGACTTGGATAGGATTTGACTTGGTTTTGTAAGAGCCTACCACAGATGCGCTCTGAATTTTTTCCTCATTGTACTCGTCATAAAAAGTGTAAAATAACCCTTCAGAACCTGCCAGAGCTAAAGCAATATAAAGAAGTGGTTTGAGTAGTTCTCTACGACTGATCCCTTGTGCTAAAAAAGCGACTATTTCCATACGTAGCTGGAGCATCGTATAGGTCAGGCAGGAGGACATCAATAGAGCAAGGGGAGCCAGTATATAGGAGTGGGCTAAGGTGATTCTCAAAACATGCTCTAAAAGCTCTAAGATAAAAAAACGATTTTTTTCAGCCATTTCCAAGTGCATCGCAATAAAGTTCACCATGAAAATGCAACAAAAAAGGAGGTATGATCCGATAAAATTTTTAAAAAGCTGGCGGAAAAGATAGCGAAATGGGGTCATTTAAGCTCCCGTTTTAGTCGGTAGAGTATAAATGGGACGGGAACAAGGGGAATCAAAAGATACCACAAGAAAAAGGGGTAAATTGAGGAGCGGACCGTCAAATAAAGGAAGTAGGTCATTACGGCAACGAGGATACTTAGTAGGAGTTGACTATCCTGCGAGCGACGGTTGCGACTTATTCCGTAAATGGTTGCGAGGAAAAAAAGAGTGGCTGGTAAAAGGGAAACCGATACGCGCCGACAAAATTCAGACAATGAGATAGAGCCTTTTAAGGGGTGGTGCTCCTCGTAACCTGTGGGAAAATGAAATAGGGTGGGGATGTCTTTTCGATCCATGTACCCGTCATTGAGCTGGGTAAAAATATGCCCCTCATCCTGTGAAAATACCTGCAGGATCTCTTTTGAAAAGAACCCTTTTGCCTCTTCGTTTTCCACGTGCTTTAAAATGCAAATATCTAAATGCTCAGACCCTTTTTTTTGGCCGGCAATCAAAACGGTTTGGTCTAACGAGTCGGGACTCTCTTTGATTGTTGTGACAGCGATTGGATAGGATTTAGGTTGAAAATGTTTAAAAATAAGACTTGGATTTTGGTAAATGGCATCCAAAACAATCTTCTTCCCTAATAACCGATACTTTGGGCAAACATCGGCATTCAGAATAAAAACGAAAAGGAACAAATGGACCGCAATCAAAAGGGGGGGGGTCATGATGAATATACGCTTAAGCCCAAGTGTCGAGTAGGCTGTCCACTCTCCAAATTGGGAGAGACGGTTGCTGATTAGGTAGCCCGCAATGAAGGCGGCAAGAGGGCAGGAGAGTGTGAAAAAAAAGGGGGTGTTATAGAGAATAAATTTCCCTAAAAGGGCGATCGGAGCTCCAGAATCAAGGAAAAATACGAGCTCTTTAAAACGGAATAAAAACGACAAAAGCGTTAAAAAAAAAGTATAAAAAAGGAAGGTGGGGATAAACGCTTTAAAATAGGTGCGCCAAAGTACAGGCATAGGTTCACAGTATCGAAGATATCTGGTATAATTGACAAGGTGCGAACGTTAAATACACTCAAACTTCCTCCAGAGCTCGATAAAAGTGACCCAATTGTAGTGGGAGTCTCGTTTGGTCCCGATTCGATGGCCCTTTTGGGGAGGTTGTTATTGGCAAAATTCTCGAATATTCATGTAGCTCATGTACACCACGGTATGAGAAAAGAGTCTGATGATGAGCTATTAGAGTTGAAAAAATTTTGTGAAATACGCAACATCCGATTTCATTGTACCCATTTGCAGCCAGAATGGGAAAGGGGAAATCTTGAGGAGAACCTTAGGAAAAAGAGGTTTTGTTTTTTCAGGAAAATCTATTTTGAAGTGGGTGCTAAAGCTCTCTTACTAGGTCAACAAGCAAATGAGCAGGTGGAGACGGGACTTAAACGCCTCTTTGAAGGGGCCCATTTTACCCAACTTAAAGGGATGGAGGGTGAAAAAGAGCTTTGGGGTATGCAGGTCATCAGACCCCAGCTTCAGGATTGGAAAGAGGATATATTAGCTTTTCTAGACCTCCATAAAATTCCCTATGCTATCGATGCCTCAAATTTCAGCGAGACGTTTTTACGGGGCAGGATGCGCAAAAAGATGCTGCCGTCTCTCAAAAGTCAATTCGGAAAAGAGATAGAAAAAAACATACTATATTTTATGGAAAAAATTAACGATTTTGGTGGACACCTTGAAAAAAGGGTAAAATCAGCCTATGAAAACAGGATAACAGGCCCCTACGGAGATTTTTTTTCAACGGAAGACTTAGGGGAACTGGACCCAGTGGAGCTCGATTACCTTTTCCATAAAGCTGATGTGAAGCATCGCTCCACCCGCGCGCGGATTTTGGAGCATATAAGCCGAAAAGATTTTGGAAAAACAGTTCCGGAGGAACACTATGAAATCCACTTGGAGCAGGAGGGGGTTTTCATTAAAAAAAAGGGTGTTGCTTTAGAAAAAGGTTTTTTTGAAAGCCGGGATAAAAGGGGTTGGCTTGCTTTTTGGAGGGGAGAGAATCGCTGTTTTCCATTGCAAAATAGGCAAAGATGGTTAAAGTTGGAGTCGCTACAACCAAGAGTAAGAGAAAAAATTTTAAAGGAATTTTCAAGACAAAAAATACCTGTTTTTTTACGAAAAAATGTCTATGTCCTTGAGGATGAGGGAAAAGTTATTTATGATTTTTTATCCCTCTGATATCCTAGTATTCTCGTGATGAATTTTTAGTTGAATCTTTAATTCGGTTGTTGCGATAGGTAAGGGTACATCAGGTTAGTTGCTCTGATTTTTTATATATTTAATTTTGGATTTTGTGCATGAGTCAAGAGAGTAAAAAAGGGTTCGGAGGCGGGTTTTTCCTTTTGATCCTAGGTGCCATTTTTATGATGCTTACCCTCCAAAATCTTTCTGAAAAGAAGACCTCCTCGATAGCTTTCAATTATCAAGTAGAGCATCTGCTGAACCTAGGTTTGATCGATCCTAACTATAGTTTTAAAACACCTGAAAGTGATCATATGGTTACATTCAGAGGTAAATTTCACGATACTCTCGATACAAACTCCAAAGATCGTTATGCCTATCTTAAGCTTCTAAAATCTGAAATTGATCAATACCAGACCTATCAAACTGCTTCTAATGATCTGGATAAGACCGGCCAAGAGGTGCGGGATGTGGCGAATGTTTTTCTGGAGATTTCCGGGGTTCCTCTCACAGAAAAGGGCTATACCGTTGTGGGGAAATCTTATGATCTTAAAGACAGTAATGTGCCCTGCAAATTTCAAAGAATCAATGGGATAGTAATCCGCACGCCTCCGAAGGTGCAAAATAAAACTTATCAGCAAATTGAATCCTCTTTTTTGAATGGAGGAAATGAGGAGCGGCTTAGAGGGGAACTCGATCAGATTATTGACACCCTGCTTTCTCCACAAATTTCTATATACCATAAAGGGATTCGCTCTAGTCTAAAAGGGGCTAAAAGCTTAGCTCTACCCGATGCTCTGCTAGCTGTAAAGAGTACGATTGAAGACCTGAATAAAGAGGAGCAAGATTTACGCCTTCTACAAACACGCTCTGTAAGAAATTATAAACACCTTTTGGCAGAATGGAGGCTTGATGTCCAAAATCTCTCTGAGACGCAAGAAAAACTCGATGGACTACGTGCGAAAGTGAAGGATATCACCTGGTACTTCAACGATCTGCCCATGTCAACCTTTAAGCTTGAGGAGGCTGCCCGTTCGAATCCTGATCAGTATGCGCGCTGGTATAACCAGGCCCGCTCGGAGTGGGATGCTTTTGAAATGAACAGAGGCAGCTCTTTTATCGTCTACTCTCAGCAAAGAAATACGGTCTTAGATACGACCTTTAAAACTGAGGAGCCTACCCCCGGGTATATAAATTATATCTTTACACTTATGCCCCTTATTCTAATTATTACCTTACTCTATTTTATTTTCTCTAGACAAATGAAGGGGGTTGGTGGGGGAGCTATGAGCTTTGGGAAATCTCCGGCAAAATTATTGACACCCTCCTTAGATCGGATCACTTTCTCAGATGTAGCGGGGATTGATGAGGTTCGCGAAGAGCTTATTGAGGTGGTAGATTTTTTAAAAGATTCCTCAAAATATGTGAAACTCGG
>RGXB01000046.1 GCA_010029555.1 bacterium | reverse complement strand
AAAAATCTCTAAAATGGAGCGTAAAGAGGAGGGGTTGGTTTTAAGACAGGAGCGTTTGGACGTAGGGCGGGATTTTGTGGCTAACGCCTCTCACGAGCTGAGAACCCCCATAACGATCATCAAAGGCTTTTTAGAGACTATGCGGGACATGCCCGAGATCTCGCAGGATCTTTTTAGTGAAATCCTAAAAAAAATGCTCAAGAGCTGTGAGCGGATGGAATCCTTAGTAAAAAGTCTTCTGCTTTTAGCCGATTTAGAAAATTGTCCTAAAGGGGGATTTGAGGATTGTGATCTTGTGCAAATCATAGATGAGGTGAGCTACAATTTGATCTCTATTCACCAGGAGGCAACAATTGAAACCTACCTTAAAGATTCCAGTATTCGTATTTGGGCAAATTTGGACCTTCTCGAACTCGCACTAAGAAATCTTTTAGAAAATGCTGTTAAATATTCTAAGGGGGCTGCTCGAATCGCTATCCGCCTGGAAGTTGGGGAGCAAAGTTGTAAAATCAAGATTAAGGATGAGGGAATGGGGATACCTGAAAAAGATCTCCCGCATCTTTTCGATCGATTTTACACAGTGGATAAAACGCACTCTCGACGTTTAGGGGGCGCCGGTCTGGGCTTATCGATTGTGAAAAAAATTGTTGAGAACCATCGGGGGGAAATCTCTGTTTTTTCTAAACACCAGGAATGGACGGAGTTTGTGATGGAGCTCCCTCTTGCAAGTCACCTCTCTTTAGCGGAAATGTACGCAACGTACCGCGAGCCTCAAGTCGTAACTTAGGGTCAATAACAATCAGCTCCAGTTCCCCCTCTTTTGATCCCCTCATCGTCTGATCAGCGATAAGCGACCAAATTTTAGTGTCAATGGTAGTGTCGCTTAAAAAAAGTTCCTGGAGATCTTTTTTATTGCAATAGGGGGAGGGTTTATCCTCTAAAAAACGTTTGGACTCCTCTTGAAGAATTTTTTTGGAACCCTTTTCAGAAAAAAGGGCATAAAGGAGAGGAGTAGAGGCAAAGAGGGAGCAAACGGGGCTCCTATCTGATTTGGGGAAAATTTCCAGGTAGTCGCTTAACGGGGGATAGGAATCTTTTTGGCCGAAACGGTAACCCGGTTTTCCCTCGATGGCGCGCAAAAGCTCTTGGGAGGGTTCTATGAGATCGTAAAGGGTAAAAAAGGGGGTTTTAGGTTTAGATTCGATGATTTGAGCCCCCTTTTCTAAGATTTCCTCCAACAGAGCATCGCTATCAAAGCCAAGGGAGGAGGGGTATAAAAGTTGCAAAAATCGTGAAGCCAATTTTTTTAAAACAGGATCATTGCGAGTAAAAAGGGGTTTGATGACAAGTCGTGAGTTGAGCAGATACCCTTTTTCACGCCGGTTGTGGAAAATGGAGGTACGGTTTTTCGTCTTTTTTTTATTTTCGATTTCTTGCTTGAAACTGGCTTCAAAAAAGGTGTCAAGAGCCTCTTGCTGTAGTTTTTGCTCCATCGATAGGTGATAAAGAACTCGCTCTTGAAATTGGATGTGGCGACTTACTTTATTATACGACGAGAGTGTTGTCAGAGACAAAAGGAAAAAAACCACGAGAACGAAAGGAATTAGCTGCATGGTGTCCCCTTTTTAGTGGGTGAAAGGTGTAGTTGCAATAGGAGGTTTTCTGCGTAAAGAGTGGGGAGATCCACATCAAAGTTTTTGTTCTTTGTTTCCAATCGTATCGAGATGGGGATAAATGAATCCGAGGGTTTGAGTTCTTCTAGCTCCACAAAAGAGGTTATCCTCTCCTGAAAGAGGAATCCTAAAAGGGTGATTTTGAGATTCTCTGTCTGTTTAAGAAGGGGAACTTTTTCTATAAGACGATTATCCTCTCCCCGTTTCTCCAAGTACAACCGATCTTCAAAAACAAACAGTTTAGCAAAGACTGTAGGGTTTTTTTTTCTCTCAAGTCCCTGGGGCCTGTAGGCAAAACTACACTCTTTTGATGTTGCATCCAGCCTTAAAGGGGCCACATCATAGTCGATATTATTCAGAGCTCTTTTTAGGTGCACAAGACTTTGTGGAAAAAAGTCCGTTGTAATCTGAGTTAAATTTTTTGAGGCAAACGAAAAGAAGGTGATCCAGCCGCTTAGAACATAAAAAAGGATTCCCGATAAGAGAAGAGCAATCATCGCTTCAATTAGGGAAAACCCTTTAAAAGATTTTTTTGTTCTCTTCATCAGGGAAAGTATAATTCCAGAAGAAGATTTTTTTCAAAATGGATTAGATGGATCTCTTTTTTTGGTAAGCCATAATTGCCAATAGTACCGCTATAGCAAAAAGGGCTAAGAAACTAGCAGTATCAGAAAAGAGAGCGAGTGGTTTATTGGGGAGTACTCCTAAAATAGATAAAAGAGCGACAAGAACCCCCATGCATGCATCACCGGCTACAAGCCCCGAAGCTGCCAAGACCCCTTTTTGTGTAGGGCATTGGAGTTTTTTTATGAAAAGATGGACTATTCCGCCCAGCATAATTGTTGCAGACAGATCTAACGGGAGATATAGACCGATTGCAAACGGAAGAATAGGGAGCCGCATTAGGGCTAAAATAAGGCCTAGAAAAATACCGATGAGCACAAAAATATAGGGGAGCTGCCCTTTCAAGATGCCGTTAGCGATAAAAGATAATAGAGTCGCCTGCGGTGCGGGCAGATCCACCGAACCTAGGCCGTAGGCTTGGTTGAGCAGGTGGAGAATCGAACCCATTACCAATGCTGGCAAGATCAATCCGATCATTTCCGCAATCTGGAGTTTGGCCGGGGTGGCACCAAGGAGAAATCCGGTTTTAAGGTCTTGTGAGGTCGCAGAGGCTAAACAAATCGCTACGCTGATAAAAGCGACACTTGTCAAACTCATGGCCAAATAGATTTTTTCGGTCCAACCTAATACAAAAAATAGGGTGCAGGTAATCAAAAGCGAGGTGATCAACATCCCCGATGTGGGGTTCGTCGAGCTGCCGACGAGACCGACCGTGATGGAGACAACACCCGTAAAAAAGAATGCTAAAATTACGGTGAGGATCGTTGCGACAAGATTCATTTGAAAAATGGGCAATGCCCAGATCAAAAATACCGAGACAATAGAGCCTAGAATAAGAAATCCCATAGGGATATCCCGATCGGTGCGTTGAACATCGGCCGCATGTTTAAGCCCTTTAAATAGATCTTTGAACCCCTCGTAAAGGGAGCTTGTGGCTATTGGCGCTATTTTGATGAGGCTAAAAAGGCCCCCTACGGCAACTGCTCCGGCACCGACATAGCGGATGTAATTACTCCATATTCCGTAGGAGTCGAGAGAATCGACATCTACAGATGCTGGATAGATGACCGTATCTGAAACACCAAAGGTAGAAATGAGGGGGATCAAAATCCACCACCCCATGAGTCCACCTGCAAACATGTAGCTTGCTATCCTAGGTCCAATAATAAATCCGACACCAATCAAAGAGGGAGTCGCCTCAAAAGTGAGGACGCCGTTGGGTTTAAATAGGTTAAATTGGATGTTTTCCTCAAAAATTTTTAACCCGGAGATAAAAAATTTGCACACGGCACCTATTAGAAGACCAAGACCGGCAACGAGTGCTCCGGCATGCCCTTTTTCTTCACCAGCACGCAAAATCTCTGCGCAAGCGGTCCCTTCAGGAAAAATAAGTTTGCCATGCTCCTTAACAATTACATAACGGCGCATGGGTATCATAAAAAGGATACCGGTCACTCCACCAATGAGTATTAAAAGAAAAATTTCAAAGGAGCTGGGAGTAAGACCTAAAAAAAAGAAGGCGGGGAAAACGAAAATTACGCTCGCAGCAATGGCCTCACCCACAGAGGCCATCGTTTGCACGAGGTTATGTTCTAAAATAAACCCGTCTTTGAATAAAATTTTCATTATGGTCATCGAAAATACCGCAGCGGGGATGGATGCCGAAATCGTCATCCCGATCTTGAGACCTAGATAGGCATTCCCCACAGCGAAGATAAATCCGAGGATAATCCCTAAAATGACGGCGCGAAGGGTAAATTCTTTTCCAGATTGCTTGTGTCCAATATAAGGCTTAAATTGTGGCTCTTCCATGATCCTTTCATAGAGGATAAGGATTGTTTAATGCAAAGATTATCTTATTGATTTTCTTGGTTTTACCACCAAAAAAGCCACACTGGTATCTTCATGCCCCTCATGGGTCTTAAGATATAGGGTGCATTCCAGTCTACAACAGGGATCGGTAGGTTCGAATGTGTAATGGATCTTGGCAGTGCGGGATTGAAAATTTTTTTTGTCTAGGGGGATCTCTTCCCCATTTTTTAGGGTTTTTTTTTGGTCTAAATGGAGCATCAAATCGTGGATCAAAATGTTTCTCTCGAAAAAAAAATCGATCTTTTTTTGATTGATTTTCAATGATTTATAAAGGGAATTGGGTGCCTGTATGAGGGTAGAAAGGAGGATCACTACAAGTAAAAAGGCTAGTAAAACCTCAACAACAAGAAAGGATTTTCGTTTGATCTTTTTCACTTTATCGTTAATATCATAGCCTACCCTTAAGATAAACCTAAAGATAGAATGAAAAAAGAGATCAAAGCACACTATAATCTACTTAAAGCCCAGGTTGCTTGGGATCCTTCTACCCCCCATGAAAAATGGATGGTGGAAGATCTATTGGCAGTTTCCGACAAAGATCTTTTCCAACGTTTACAGGTGCTAAAGGTGCCTGTTACCAGCGCAAATTTAAAAAAATATTTAGAAGAGATTGAGACACCGGAAGACTTTTTAGAGGCTGTAACTTTAGAAACGGACAGCCCTGAAAAAGTGGAAAATGTCTACTTGATTTTATTTGAATTGTGCAAAAGACACATGGACAAAAAAGGGTGCCTTTCCATTTTTGCTGACGAGTTTGATACGCTCATTCAAAAATATGAAGCAACTTCAGGAAAAAATTGGGCCGAAATCGTCCCTCATTTGAAGCAACTTGTCCATATTCTGAGGGAAAATTTATCGGGAGTGAAAAATCCGAGCGAAATCCTGGAAAAAATATCCCGCTATTTTGCCTACGATCTCGAGGGATTCATTTATGATTTTATTGCTGATCTTATCGATAATTCACAGGAGATTTTAGCAGAAGAGTTCATTGAGCTCTTTTTTGATTACCTCAGCAAACCTCATTGGTTTTCTTTACTGGTATATTACCTTAAAGGAGCTGAAGAATCTCGGTTGGAAAACTTGTCTGATCTAGCGCTAGAATCTAAAGATTTTGAATTCTCTTTAGAGGTTTTACATGTGTTGAAAGAGGAGGAGAGCGATAGATTTTTCCCCTTGCTGTCCCACACTGTAGATTTCTCCAAAGAGGAGGCCGACTTTGTGGAATTGCTCACTGTCGCCCAAGAATTTTTTGAAGAAAAAGACAGGTTAAGGGAAATGATGGAGATCAAAAAGATCTTGGATAGCCGTTCTCAAATCGATGAGAAAAGACGTTTACATCCTCAAGATAATGCCTGTTCCCATTTCAAGAAAATTGTCGAAAGAGCCTAACTCTTTTTTGATCTTAGCTTACTAAGGGCCTTTCAAGGGCCCTTTTTCATTTCTAGGGAAGGGTAGCGATTTGTTTGGGGCAAAAGTTTAGATAATCGGCTGCAACCATGTGGTAGTGGACCCCATTTTTTTCCCCGTAAAGGGGCAATTTTTTTGCATTGTGGATATGCCCAAAAAGAACATGTTGAATGTGGTATTTTTCAAAAAGAGGGGAGAATCTTGAGCTAGCCAGGGTGGGCTCGATAGGAGGGTAGTGGGTCATCGCTATGCGTAGCTTTCCAGAAGGCATTTGCAAAAGGCTGTGTTCCAACTGGTCATATTCTTGTAAAAATTTTTTTTGGTCGAGCTCAGTAAGAAGTTTTTTTTCGTGCTTTGATCCCGGAACAAAATCCATAATCGACGCGGAGCTGATCTCATCATTTTCCCATAGGCGACTTCCCCCGATAGAAACACCTGAAATCTCTAATGCGTTTTTGTGAATGAAGGTGATAGAGGGGTCGAGAAATTCGGTGAGTTTTTTATCTGAGGGCCACCAGTAGTCGTGATTCCCCTTTAAAAGGACTTTTTTGCCGGGGAGTTGTGAAAGAAATTCAAAGTCGGGTTTTGCCTCTTCAAGGTTCATAGCCCACGAGATATCCCCGGGCAGTAAAACTAGATCGTTTGGGGAAACAAGACGGTGAAAATTATCGTAGAGTTTTTGCTCATGCTCATGCCAAACTTGCCACTTGTCTCCCATTCTTTTTTGGGGAACACCTAGAGCTAAGTGCAAATCTGCGATCGCAAAGATATTCATAAGAGGTGCCTTAAATCGTCAATTTTAAAGAGTATAGGGCATCAGGTTTGGGTAAATCAAGGATCTGAAACTAAAAGCGATAGTTTTTTGGGATGTGGGCAAATCTTTTGGTCACTATGATCCCATCTACAAGAACTATATAGGGATCCTCAAAAGTTTGGAGATGTTTTTCATTTAGGAGAACGACCCCTTCATCCAAAATGGTTTCTGCATCTACAAGGACATTTTTTAGCTGGCAACCATCATGTATTTTTGTGGAAAAGGTCTCGTATTTTGTTGTGTTATAAGGCTGGTGCCCCACAACTACCGAGTGTTCGATATGGCAATTTTTGCCGATCCAACTTTTAGGACCAATAAGAGAGGAGAGAATAGTTGTCCCCATCCCGATTTTGGTCCCTTGGCAGACCATCGATGCATCAATTTTGTTGGAATGGAACTGGGCCGGTGCTGTGAAATGGGGGGGTACTAGGATAGGATGGTGGGGGTCGTCAAATTTCAATCCGGATTTTCCGGTAGCAAGGAGCAAACAGGCATCGAAATAGGATTTTACCGTGCCAATATCCTCCCAGTAGTGCTCGTAAATGTACCCCCCGACATTCCCTTTGGGGATGAGATTAGGGATCAGGTCTTTGCCAAAATCGTCCCCTTTTTGAGTTGTAAGCAGGTGAATGAGGGCATCGGTTTTAAAAAGATAGAGCCCCATCGAGGCTAAAAAGGGGCGATCACCCTCTAAAGAGGCTAGGGGGTCTAAAACTTTTGGGTCTTGGGGTTTTTCATGAAATTCGGTGATAAAATGGGACGAATTGACCTTTAAAATCCCTAACCGCGGAGCATCCTCTCTTGTTACTGGATGGCAGCAGATACAAAGATCGGTAGAGAGTTTTTCAATCAGATCTTTGACTTTGAAAAGATCCATATTGAAAAGTTGATCCCCTGAAAGGATCATGGTGTATTTTGTTTTCGCCCGTATAAGATGATCCAGATTTTTTCTGATCGCATCTGCAGTCCCCTTGAAGAACAATAGGTTTCCGTTTGGATCCTCCTGTGGGCTTAAAATGCTCAGCTTGTAATGGGCATTAGGATCAATTGGATAGTGGGCATAAATATAATTTTCTATTGTATCGGCGAGATACTGGGTAATCACAAAAATCTCTTTAGGGTGCGATTTGATAGCGTGAGAAAGTGAAATATCAATGATTCGCATATCGGCAAATGAGACGGCCGGCTTAGCTACATATTGTGTGAGTGGTTTTAGCCTTTCTCCCTTGCCCCCGGCAAGAATAATGAGGGTGAGATCCATAACCTCACTCTAAGGAATGCGCTTAAATTGTCAACAAACCTCTTTAAATCATCAAACGAATCTCTTTTTTATGTGCCTCAGAGAAATGAGTCTCTTCTAAAAGCTGAGTCAACAGCGAGGAGCGCTCCTCCATGGG
>RGXB01000045.1 GCA_010029555.1 bacterium | reverse complement strand
ACATGTTTATTATAAGTTTTTGTATTTTATGTAGATAACCGCCTATGGTTAGCAATACCCCTGTAATCGGGTGAAATTCAAGAGCCTAGAAATATTATGCGTCCAACCAAACCAGAAGTATTTTCCCCTGCTGGTACAATAGGGCGTCTACCTGGAGTTAGGTATTCAGGCAGCGCTGCGATTGGTGCTAACGTTATCAAAATTAGATGGTTGTAAATTATTTCCATCGACCAATTAGAAAAGAGCTTATTTTGTTTGATAACGAACTTTTTTTTGCTAAAAAAAGGTAAAACTGCTCACTATTTTTTTTTATTTAAGGTAGAATAGTTGTCGGTAATTTAATAAAATATTTCGGGGAATATGCAGCACGTGGAAAAGCCAATGATGGAATCCGTTTGTGAGATGCAAATTAAAGAGACTCTAGATCTTCTTAAAAAGATTTTCGAGAAAGATCTTTTGGGTGTCTATCTCTACGGTTCGTCTACCCACCAGGGGATGCTAAAGTATAGTGATATCGACCTTTTGGCTATTTCTCAGAGGGGTTTTACGCCTCAGGAGGAGAAACTTTTTATCGATCAAATGCTAAAGATCTCTTCGTATCCAAAAAACGATAAAAAAACCCCGATCGAACTTACGCTCATGGAAAAGTCTCAGGTATCACCATGGCGTTACCCTCCCCAGTTCTTTTTTCAGTACGGGGAATGGCTTCGGGAGCGTTTTGAAAAAAAGGAGACCGCTAACGATATTTGGCCTCAAAAAGAGATGCCCGATCTCGCGGTGCTGATAACTTTGGCGCGATTATCGGGGGTTGCTGTTTTTGGCAAAGATCCCAAAGAGGTGCTTCCAGCTGTCCCATATAAAGATTTTATGAGAGCCCTTGTAGAGGGAGTCAGTTATCTATCTAGAGAACTTTATACGGACACACGGAATGTCCTTTTAACGCTGGCTAGAATCTTAATGACCTTAGAAACAGATACCATCTTCTCCAAGACCGATTCGGCTAGCTTGGTTATGGAAAAAATCCCCCAAGAATTGCGTTTGCCCATGGAGCGAGCCAAAAAGATTGCACTTGGTGTACAAGATAACGATTTTAGTGATATGAAAAACCTCCTTGAACCTCTTTTAGAGTTTATGCTCCAAAAGATCAAAGCGGAGGTTGCCTTGGTATTCAATGGGCCCGATAAAGAGGTGCTCTTTTGATGAAAAAAATTGTCGTTCAAATTCGTCTCTTGAACTCGATTCATAGGGAAACTGACCTGAATCAACGACTTGTTGGAATATTTCGTAAAGAGCCTCTTTATCTTTAGGATCATAGGAATCCAAAGTATAGCCCATTTTGCTAAGACGTTTAGAAATTTCATTTAAACTTTCTACTTGCGTGTTTAGTCCTGCATCCATTTATAAACTCTTTTTTTGGTGATATTTAGGTCTTAAATATTTTCATAACAGGTTCTAATTCATTAATAAATTTATTTAATGTTTTTCCCCCCTTATGCTATAATAATAGGGATATTATTTTTTGAGGCGATACATGCCAAACTTTTCAGATTTAGCAGTTAATAAAGAGGGATCAAGAGTCTTGGAGAGTTCTTTTTTATGTGCTACACCCTCTTTAAGTAGTTTGCCTGAGGACCTGCAGGCCAAAATTTTTTCCCTTTTAGGGGTTAAAGACCTTGTGAAAGTATCGAAAGTCAGCCGAGAATTTCAGCGAATTACCGCAGAAGAGCTGCAGCTGGAAATGGCAAATTTCATCTCAAATCTGATGACTCAGTTTGATATACAGGGTGCCTTTGCAGAAACACAAAAGCTTTCGTTGATTTTACACAAAGTGAATTCGCTTCGTTGTAGTGATCCCGAATTTTTTAAGAAATGTATTTTAGAAGCTAAATCTGATTGTGTATCTATTGTAAAATTGCGCTACGTATTCCTGATAGACCAGCTTAAAGCAGTGGTGCAACCTCCCCGTTTTTCTGAAGATGTTTTCCAACTAGCTGCACTTGAAAGGAGATTGGACATCATCCAGTCACTAAAGGGGAGTTCGCAACGCCTTTTTTTAAGTGAGGAGCAGAGCCTCGAACAGGAGGCCACGCTTGATTCTCAAATCGAGGAGATTTCGAAAGCTTTTAGGGAATTCAAGTACTTAAAAAGGGCCGTAGAGGTTACCAAACTCCTCTCTGATCCAATGGTAATCGACAGAAACCTCGTAGAAATCCTCGATACTTTTTTTCTAGAACGCACCCTTTTTATTCAACCGGTCGATTATGACCCAGCTTTTGAGATTGCTGGTCTGATCCATGATTCAAGCTTAAGATTATCGAAGGTTCGCGATATTTGCGATCATATGACTAAAAAAGGTTTGGATTTGCAACGTTCAGAAAAAGTTGCTGAGGGCCGACTTCTTATCGATAAAGCTAAAGAAAAATTAGACCAATCTGAAAGGGTTTTTAGAGAAATTAGAAGTGAAAAGCCCCGACCCTATAGCTCTTTTGATAAAGATGGGTACGTCAGTTTGGCATCACAGACCCTTTTGGCTTTTGCAATTGGTTATGCAGTCACAACTTTATGGCTCACGGGATTTGGGAAATTCACGAAATACCCTAGGTGATTCCTTGGGGTTAAACCTATTTCACATACACGCACGATAAAGCAGCTCCATCAGCTATTTTGGGAAAAAAGGCGTACTTGTAGCTTCAATAGCGATTACACTCCTGGCTCTAAAGACACTTTATTGGTCTATACACATCTCAGCAATTTCTCATATTACCTTTACATATACTATTAAGACCCCCTATTGGATCGCCAGGTAAGGAAAGGATAGCCCCACATCCCTCCCCGCCTTTTTTACTCTTTTTCTTTTTTTTCGACTGAGTATTTTTTTTTGGTTGTTTTTTCATTTACTTTCCTTTGCGTTCTAATTTTAATTAAAAAGTGCTTTTGGCGGATATTTTGTACTATTCATCTAAAATCGAGGACTTTGGTGATTTATGGCTTTGTCCCTCTAGAAATGCCGAGAGTATGCATAGATCTCTACTAGTTCCTTAGGCCAAAGGGAAGCCCCTTTTTTAAGGGGGTGCTTTTTTTAACTAACAGACAGAGAATGATTTGGTGATCTTGTTCAAGGTGCGTTTGTTACAAAAAAGCTTTTTTAAGCGCCCATAGATCTCAAAGTACTCTATCAAACTTTTTTTAGCTAAAGGGGGAGGACAACTCAAGAACCTGGAAAAATTCCAGATTCTTCGTATTTTTTATCCGGCTGATTGGGAATAGGTTAGGTTTTTTTTGGGGTGTAATGGCGGTTGAATTTTATATAAATTTTTACTATAATAGGTCAAACAGAACCGATACATTACCAATAAAAAGGGGGGTATATGCCCATTAACACCATAGGGTCATCAGAGTGTAAAAGCGCCTTTTTTTCCATAAGGGAGAAAATCAAAGAACAAGAGGAAACAATTCAACAGCTTCAAGCCCAAGTTTTAAGCCTGAAGCTTAATACACAAGAGCAATCGGCAAGAATGAAACAAAGTCAGGGTTCCCTATCTATGTTAGAAAATCAAAATAGGGTCCTTAAAGGCTTAATCGTAGCTTCAATAGCGATTACACTCCTGGCTCTAAGGCGATAGAAATGCAGATTTAGCACAATACCAGTAAAATAAGGGGGGGGATAAATTATGGTTGGGCTAAAAAATTCTGTTACGCCCCTTTGTATCGTCCCCCCCCTGCTGCATTCAAAACTTTTTTTCTAGGGCAGAAACGCAAGGCTACTAAGCATACTTGGCTAAAGAAGAATTCCCGTTGCTAGGATATGGCGATTTTTGCTACTCAAACGCTAGGTACACTTTTTTTCTTTTTTTTATCCGCACACGCAGTGAAAAGGGTTGATAAGTAGAATGGGTTTTTTTTTCGGTTTTAACTGAAAAAATTTTTCGGATAGCTATGTCATCTGGGTGGCTAGTTTAAAAAAATAAGAATGGACAAATGCTTTTGGTTCGTTAATGAAAAAAATTCTGGTAACCGGTGGTGCAGGTTTTATCGGGCTAAATTTTATCAAGCATATACTCGACATTGACAGAATGGATATCGTTGTTGCTGACAAGTTTACCTATGCAAGCAATCCAAAAGAGCTATTAAGTATCAGTAAGATTGAAACCTTTCAATTAGATTTAGCCGATCTTGCAGCAGTAGAAAATCTATTCAACCATCAAGAAATTTCCCATATAGTCCACTTTGCAGCGGAAACTCACGTGGATAAGTCCATTAACGATTCTAGGCCTTTCATACAATCTAATATTATAGCGACAGTGAATCTTTTGAATGAAGCGGTAAAACGGAAAGTGGAAAAATTTGTTCATATTTCTTCAGATGAGGTTTTTGGCGAGATTGCAATCCCAGGCAAATTTAGCGAAATCTCCAAAATAGCCCCAAGAAATCCTTACTCGGCGAGTAAAGCTTCAGCTGAGCATTTTGTTGAGGCATACGGAAATACCTATGGCTTACCTTACACAATAATCAATTCTACGAACAATTATGGTCCTTGGCAGCATCCGGAGAAATTAATCCCTTTAACCATACGGCGCATCTTGCAAAAGAAGAAAGTGCCCGTCTATGGCAACGGGAGTCAGATCCGAGATTGGATCTTTGTCAAGGATGCAGTCGAGGCGATTCGAAAAATACTCCACCATGGAAAATACCAAGAGAGATACTGCATAGGGGGGGAATCTGAAATAAGAAACATAGATCTTATTCGGATGATACTGGAAAAAATGGACGCAGAGGAAAATTTGATAGAATATGTCGAGGATCGTCCCGGACACGATGCTAGGTATGCCTTTTCAATAGAAAAGGTGAAGCGGGAGCTGATGTGGAGACCTAAATATGATTTATCCGACGGTTTGAACAAAACCATAGAGTGGGTGAGGGAACATGAAAATAGGATTTAATTGTAGCTGCTTTGATCTGTTACATGCAGGTCATGTGACTATGCTTAAAATGGAAAAAGAATTGTGTGGGTACTTGAAGGTTGGACTTCAAGTTGACCCTTCAGTGGATAGACCTGATAGCAAAAATACCCCTATCCAGAGCATCTATGAGCGTTATGTGCAGCTACAAGCTTGTAAATATGTTGATGAAATTTTGGTGTACGAAACCGAACATGATTTATTGCAACTGTTGATGACTCAAACAATACATATTCGCTTTCTATCCGATGAGTATTTGCATCGGGATTTTACGGGGAAACAGTGGTGTATAGAAAATAATATTGAATTGCATTATCACAAACGACAACATATATACAGCTCCTCCGAGTTAAGGAAACGAATATACGAAAGGGAAAAGAAACGTTTGGATGGGATCATTTTAACAGAATTGCCACAACATCTTCTAAACCTCTCTAATCCATGATTACTCTCATCGGACACGGCTATATTGGCGAAGCGATTGCGACCAAACTCAAATCTCAGAGTTCTATGCCCTTCTATTGGGTTACCCATAAAGATAAGATCCCCAACGATACAAAGGTACTAATCAATGCTGGCGGGTATACGGGATCGCCAAATTTAGATGCCTGCGAACACCACAAAGAGGATACCATAAGAGGAAATGTATTGTGGCCTTTGGAACTTGAAAGAAAGTGTTTGCACATTCCCGTTATCCATATCACTAGCGGATGTGTCTACACAGGATATCAAAAAGATTTCACTGAGGAGGATGAGCCAAATTTACATTTTGATAACGGGAGTTTTTACAGCGCTTCAAAGGCTTTGAGCCAAAAACTTCTCACCCCTTATTTGCGTCCTTAAAAGAAATTGTAGACATGATGAAATTGAACAAGGAGTGGCTTACAGAGGAGCAGTTTCTTGCCACAGTGAAAACACCCAGATCCAATTGCATTCTTGATAATACAAAGTTGAAGAGGGTATTTCCCATCCGAGATCTAGATATCGCTCTGAAGGATGCGATTTTGAAGTACCAATCTAACCTGATCTTTTGAGGGGTGATGGTTTATAACCCCTAAGGGGGCTAAGGGTCTTGACTGGTCAGAGCTTAAGGTCCCCTTTTTGGGATTTTTCCCATTTATCGGAGTGTCTTTTTTTATTGATGCACTAAAGCCCTTTAAAACATCCCGAAAGTTTTTTTAACCCCCTGAGCTTGAGTAGGGTAAAGGGGCATTTCTTAACTGAAAAATTTATTGAAAAACTATTTATAAAATAGTATAATAAACGAAGGTTTAAGAGGGGAGTAAGGGCATGATGCCTGTAATTAAAAGCCTAGATACAGCGAACATGGAGATTACGAAAGCTGGGGAAAAAAGGCTTCGATCTTTATCTGAAACTGACACTAAGATTTGTAAAGTTGCCAAATCTATTCTCAGCAGAGAAGAGGCTTTGCCGGTAATCCAAAATATGTATTGTAAAGCCACTTGGCGCAAACCCCAAGCCATAAGCGTGGCCGATTTAACCGAAAAACGTTTTTTATTAAGAAAAAGCGACTCTGATCCGCCTTTAATGCTTCAGGGATATTTTTCTAACAAAATGATTGCCCAAGGGGGTGAAAGCCAGCTTTATCCTGTGGTCTCAAAGGAGGGTCAAGGCTACTTTTTTTCTACTTCTCGCCATTCACAACCCTACAGTCCAATTCCTGAAATATCCCGAATTGTGGGTAAAAATGCCTTCTCATGCGCCTATGTACCTGAAAGTCTCCAAACTGGGGTGGAATCAAAAGCCGATTTTAGATTTCAACTGGTAGAGCATGCAAGTGAGGGGGATTTAAGAAATTTCCTAAGACGACAAAATCTTAGCATTAGGGATAACAACGCTTTACCCGATTTAGGTCTACAGCTTTTAGAAAAAGTTAAAGTTCTGCATGACCATGGAGGAGCTCATCGTGATATCAAACCTGCAAATCTTTTGGTAGATACTAACAAAGAAAAGTTGGAGCTGTTTATAGGGGATTTCGGGATGTACACTACGGAAAAAGCAAAATGCGGTCGGTGCGGAACAGTGGGGTATCGTGGACCGGAGGCAAGCGAATTTTTTAAATTTTTTGATAGAGAATTTAAAAATCACGACGACTATGTCCCAAAAAATTACGATCCTAAACGTTTGGATCTATATGCTATCGGTGCGACTTTGTTTGAAATACTAACCAAGGGATCTCTTGCAACTGCTATTACTAAGTGGCTCGATGAGACAAAAACGATGACAGAAGCGACCAGGTGTTACTCAAAAAATGATTTCTCCCTATTTCGACAACAAAAAATAGTGTCCTTTTTGGACGATTGTATCTATAAAGCTAGCGAAAGTTCATGGATGAAAGTACCCGAATTTGCGGAGGTGATCAAGGGTCTGATTCAGGAGGAGCCCGAAAACCGTATCCCTTTAGAAAAGGCGATCTCTCTTTGGAAAAAGGGTTTACAGAGGCTCTAGAAAAAGGTTTTTAAGAAGTTTGCTTAAAAAGTTGAAAATTGGTTAAGATATCCTCTTTTTTTAATTATTTCAACTCTTATGAACTCAGTTTTTAAAAACATTTGTCAAAACCACTGCCGCGACGTTACCGAGTACTTGCGCAGATCGCGTATCCTGAATTCGGGGCAACATTTAGCCGACTTTTTACACACCAACAAACTGGCGGATAAGAATGAGGAGGTCTTTGAAGTTTTTAATCGCTCGACTAAATTTTTAGCCGATGCGGGTAAAAAATATTATGGCACTCAAGAGGCTGCAAACTGGTACTATAAGTTTTTAAGGTCCGTAGCAGATTTTAAAGTAATTTTGGGGAGTCCTATGCTCACCAATGCGGGCAGGCGGGAAAAAAGTGTATCAGCTTGCTCGATTCCCCCAGTTAATTTATCAAAAATGAAAAGAGAAGAGATTGCCCAAATGGTGGGGGATTACCACACCAGGGGGATGGGAACCGGCTTCTGCCTTGATGATGTCGCCCAGCCAGCCGAGATGGTCCGCTATCTGAATCAGGTGGCTATGGCTGAGGTGCAAAAGGGGATGATCGA
>RGXB01000044.1 GCA_010029555.1 bacterium | reverse complement strand
CCATAGTATTTATAATAAAATGCGACGTAAGCAAGTCGCTCTAAATGAAATCTATGATGCCACCGCGGTACGCATTTTGGCAGAGACCAAGGAAGAGTGCTATGAAGTCTTGAGTCTTGTGCATGCACTCTGGACACCGATACCTAAGGAATTTGATGACTATATCAGTCATCCAAAAGGCAATGGTTATCAATCACTGCATACGGCAGTTGTGGGCCCTAAGGATAGAATATTTGAAGTACAAATTCGTACCTTTGCCATGCACCAACTCGCTGAAATGGGGGTGGCTGCGCATTGGAAGTACAAAGAGGGTGGAGAAGATGATGAATTCGCCCATGAGCAAAAAATAGCATGGTTGAGAAATGTATTGTCTTGGCCCCTATAGTCCCTAAAAAAGAGGAGAGCTACAAAGAACTTTTTGACCGCTACCAAAAAGAGGGTTTTTTGCGTGTACGCGTACAGGGGGTCATTTATGAACTTGCAGATGAGTACCCGACTCTTAGCGGCCTTAAAGAGAGCTGCGAACTTGTGATCGATAGAATCCAGATCCACACGTCTGGAAAAAAAAGATTGCTGGATGCTATTGAAACGGCGACACAAATCGATCCAAGATCGATCCTTTTTGAACTCAAAGATGAAGCAAAGTCCAAAAAAGAGCGACCTCCTCTCCTCCATTATTACCTTGCTTTCTCCGCCCCCACCACAAAAAAAACCTACCCAAAAATAGAACCGAAAACCTTTTCCTTCAATGCGGATGAAGGAATGTGCACAACCTGCGAAGGGATTGGATCTTTAAGCACTGTCGATATAAAAGAGGTGCCTAAGCTTTTCAAAGCTACTCTTAAAGATATTTTGGATCAGGTTCTCCATTTTGCCTACAATCCGATCCGATCGGTTCTTAAGCTTTTACAGGATGCAGGTATAGATCCAAAAGAGCGGCTCGATAAAATGTCTTTGCCCCACCTCTCTTTTGTTTTGGATGGGGGAAAAATTCCGGGGTCCCCATTAAGATGGATCGGGCTCCACCCCTTTTTTGAACGGCTTTTCAGTTTTGGCAAACCTCAGCAAAAAGAGGCTTTGTTACCCCTCTGTCAGAATAAACCCTGCCCCAGTTGCAAAGGGACGAGATTAAATCCATTAGCCTCCAACGTCCATATCTCCTCGGTAACCTTACCCGCGCTTTTGCGCATGCCTATCGATGAAGCTTTCGTGTTTATCTCCCAAATTCAATCTGAACAGGACTTAAGTGAGGTTCTAGACCCTATTCAAGAGAAGCTCAGGTTGCTGATCCAAATCGGGGTAGAGTACCTTTCGCTAGATCGGACATCTTTAACCCTATCGGGTGGGGAGATCCAAAGGATCCATTTGGCAAGACAGTTGGGTGTTAACCTGAGCAATTGCCTATATGTCCTCGATGAGCCCAGTATAGGATTGCACCCTCACGATCACAAAAAACTTCTCCAAGCGCTAATACAACTCAAAAATGAGGGGAATACCCTGCTTTTGGTAGAGCACGATCCGATGACTCTTGAAATCGCAAAAACTATTTTTGAGTTTGGACCCGAAGGGGGAGAAAAAGGGGGGCGAATTCTTGCAAAGGGGAAATTGGAAGAGCTAAAAAAAGATCCTCATAGCATCACTGGAAAAGTCTTACGAAAAGAGCTTTTTTACCATCGACAAAAAAAGCCGATCGACTCTCTTACCGATTGGATTCAGGTGGAGAATGCCACTAAATACTCATTAAAAAAAGTCGATGTAAAAATCCCCAAAAACAGGATTACAGCTCTCACTGGTGTATCGGGATCGGGTAAATCGACACTGATGCACGAGATTTTAGCCCCTATTTTGAAAAAAACCACCTCTTCAAGAAAACGGTTCGATAGTTTTTCTATAGATGGGTGTCTGATCTCGAATATCAAAGAGTTCAAGCATCTGATCCTTGTCGATCAAAACCCTATCGGAACCACCTCAAGAGCCGACATCTGCTCCTACACAGAGCTTTTAGGGCATTTTCGCTCTTTTTACAGCGAGCTCAAGGAGGCGCAAGCCTATGGGCTAATGCCTCGCCATTTTAGCCCGAACCACATTCAAGGTATGTGCACCGAGTGTTATGGTTTAGGGCATATCGAGGTCAAGCTCCAACTTCTCCCGCCGGCCATAAAGATCTGCCCACTTTGTCAAGGAAAAAGACTCTCTTTAATCGCCCTCAAAATCAAATACCAAGGTTTAAGCCTAGGGGATCTTTTCCATATGCGCGCCGTGGATCTAGTGGACATTTTCTCTTTTCATCCAAAAGTTTCTGCAACGTTACAGCTTTTGATTGACGTGGGGATGGGTCACCTTAGAATAGGGCAAGAGGTGCAAACTCTGTCCCATGGGGAGTCGCAAAGGCTGAGATTTGTACGAGAGTTAATCACCCCAACAAAAGGGCCAAGCCTGATTTTTCTAGATGAACCCACAACAGGCCTGCATGATGCCGATATTTTGAAGCTTTTACCAATTTTTGACCGATTGATCGAACGCGGAGATACCCTCCTCATCATTGAGCATAATATCACCGTTTTAAAAGAGGTGGATTACCTGATCGAAATGGGGCCTAAGGCAGGTAAAGAAGGGGGAAAAATTGTGGCCTATGGCCCTTATGATGTATTTGTAAAAAAACAAAAAGGGATCACAGCTCCCTATCTTTTGGATGTTTAAGGTATTTATCCTCCACACCTACAGAGCTTTATTTTGTAAAATAAATATTTTAATTTGATCTACTCTTCCTTTAAAGGGGTGAGTCTGCTAGACTAAGTACGAGGATTGGCTGAGCGGTACAGCTCGAACTGAGTCAGGGCGGGAACGCAGCAGCTATAAGAGCACTGACTGCGGCAGCCAATTCCTCTTTTTCTTAAAATAGATCCCACTCCAAACTTATTGTTGCGCCATAGAAAACATAGTGATTCTTTCTGTCTATCGACGACCTCTGAAAACCTCTACCCGGTTGAGAAACGGCCGAACCAAGGTAGTTTAACCACTGACCTCCAAAAGCCCCTTTTATTCTCAAACTATCAAAAAGGTTGATTCCTAAAAAAACATCCCCTTGAAAGATTGTGCTAGGCCACACATTTTTAGCAACGTAACTGAAATTTTGCATAGCGCTTATAGGGATGCTCTGCGAAATAGTAGATACCTGTTTATAAATATCTGCATAGACTCCGAAAGAACCCCTTAGTCCCCAGATAAAAGGCTCAGGCGTTCCAATCCATTCTCCGTAGGCTCTTAAACCGGCAAAATGGTTTGTGGATTGTATGGAGTACTCTTTTAAAAAAGTCACAGAACTTATCGTTTGGTCTAACTTATCCTGTAAATAAATATAAGACGGACCTAAAAGTCCTCTCACCCCAAAAAACTTGTCATAGAGAGGAGAAATGTTCCATAAAAACAATAGATCTGCCGATTCGTAACGCATTTTGTAATCCTCAATCACCTGGGATCCGCCTGTAAAGGGGATGGGAGATGAAGGGGTAATGGCAAGGCTATAGGTGAATGCGTTTGATGTAGTGGAGATCGCATACACTCTACTCCATTGTAAAAGGCCTAAATAGCGCCCCTCAATTCCATACTCATCGGTAGGTAAAATCGCCATTCTTGCAAAAAGCCCGGGAACCCACTGATTGATCTTAGCCACATCCTGCGCATTGATAACCGGTGTCTCTTTGCCTGCAGTAATTTGGTAGGTTAAAGTTGTCAAGGGGAGACTCTGCCTTGTCCAGGGTATGATTCCCGCCTCTAGTTCTAAATGCTTCACGTCGGCTGAAATACAACCAAAACCCCATACACAAGATAGCAAAAAGCGTTTCATAGAAAAATCCTTCAACAAAAAATCTTAAAAATCCAAAAAACTTAAAGAGAGGGCTTAATCATTTTAAAAACGATTTTCTTCAAAAGTTCAAAAAGGGGAACATTCATCCCAAAAAAATTCTAAGATCCTGTTCAAGTAAACCTAAAAGAATATTTTTTAAGCAACAATCCTTGAAAATTTTGCAAAAAATAACAGCTTTTCTTACCTTAAAGGTTAATAAATTCTTAAAAAGTTGTTGATTAGAAATCTAATAAACCTTTTAAAATACCGCTAAAAAGGGTTTTATGCTGCAAGGTATCAAAGGGTTTGTAGGGAGCACCACATCGCATCTTCTGACAGGTCTGGGTAGACAACTTGGAGGGCATATTGTGCAACGTGTCGCCGGACCCGTACCAAAAGGTATGGAAGAACTTTTACAGCTTTGTCAAACGTCTCGTACACAAGAAGAGGTGCAACATCTTGCAGGAAGGATCCAAATTCTAACCCAAAACCCGCAAAATCTTGCCATAAAAAAAACCCTAGAGGCTTGGTACACATTAATTTTATCTGCTCAAGAGGAAGATATTCCCCAAATTTTGCAAAAAATCCAAAATGAAATAGAACAAACCATTCTCCTTCAGACTCCACTGATTGGACACATCTCCTCCCACATGAGCCAAATTCTCAATCAAGCTTTAAAAGTAGCACCTCCACATATTCTCGATGCTAAACAGCAGCTCTCTTTTAAAAATCGGCACCACCCTTTTGACAAAGAGAATTTGCGCCAACAGCTTCTTTTGTGCAGAGATAAAGAGGTTTGGAGTTCTGAGCAAAAACAAATCTTGCAAATGGCAGTCGAATGCCTTTCCACTGATGAAGGGGTCGTAGATTGGCACGGGGTCCAACTTCTTTTGACTCAAAAAGAGGCTGAGCTCAATGGCGCATTTGCACAGAGCTCTGAAAATGTCCGTTGCAAAACACAGCTCCTTTTATCCGATTGCCTCAGTACTGTCGGAACAGGGCTTTTCAAACAGGCCGATCCCCTCCGCACAAAGATAGATAACTGTATGGCTCTTTTGCGTAGCATTCTCAACTCTCAAAAGCCCCAGATGCACCAGCCTACTCTTATGGATACTCTTGAAAACCTGGTTCTATTTTTAGAAGATGTTTTTCAAGATGACGTGCATTTTCAGGCCCATCTAAAAGAATTCCAAGAGCTTCTAGTCGAAAAAAATTCCCGAGAACTCCCACCAGAAAAATATTTTCAAAGACTGTATTTGAATCTACAGAAATTCCTCCCCTACTTTGAATCCTCTGGAGTCGCTGTTCAATTTTTTGAAACCACCTCATCGCTTTTCTTTGGAAATCATCAAGAAAGGAGAAAAGGGCTCCACCCCCTAGCGATTCCCTACAATTTTTCCCAAACCAATCTAATTGAGCTCCAAAATTCCCCTCGAAGGATCACCCCAAAATTAAAAGGAGTCCCCCTGTCTTTAGAGGCAGGAGGGGCTCAACAGGCAACAGGTTCTTTAGACCCCCCTCCTGTGAATCTCCCGTTCGAAATCAGATCTTTTCTCCAAGAGAACAAAACCTCCATATACCTCCAGTTTGTGGGGAAAATGGTGGAAATTCCCCAAAACTTTTCCTCAAAAGAGAAAGATTTTACTAAGATTAGCAATGAAATATCGCTAAGCTTTATAGAGGGGAGCTGTAGAGTCCTACCCCCTTTAAAAGAGGTTTTAGCCAAACGGTTTGATAAGGTTTACGACACTCTTATCCAAAAAATCTCCAATTGCTGGGTACCTAAAATCTTAGAAAATCTAAAAGGGTTTGATGCAATGGGACAGGGTGCTGCTAATGTCAGCCCATTAAAAAATCTTATAAGAACAGTGAACCAGCTCTCCAGGGATCTAGATAGTTATGGCCAATCACAAACGGTCCTGATGAGGGAAGATTACCTTAAAGAGAGAAGGATGAACAACAAAAGAGGATTTTTTTCCTCTTTAAAGACAGGGTGGAAAATCGGGGGGTTTTTGACCGATTTTTTAGTTGAGGCTCTTAAAGTACAGCCCACAAATCCCGCCAACGCAGCAAAAAAAATCCAAAATCCGATAACAGCCCCCTTTTCCAAAATACTTGACGTCACAATTGCTATAAGCAACTGGTTACTCAAGAAAGCCCTCTTGGCCACTCTTCGCTTAAGCTTGAGTTTTATTCCCTACTATCTGATCACCGAAAAAGTTTTAGATCATCTGTTAACTACACAACGATTGCAAAAAATGTATAGATCTTTAACTGAGGCGGTTCTAGAGGATTTTCGACAGGGAAATAGAAGTCTTTTAGATCTTGAGTTGGGAAAAAGGGTAGATTCCAAAGTCTCAAAAGAGCTGGTTAAAAGCTTGATTGGGCTGATCCCCAAAAATGAGGGGTGCGATATTTCCGGGCTCAAAGAGAATCCTTTTATGTTACTTCCCTCGATTGCACGGGGATTTATCTACGACAAAGCGACTGAGGGAGTCTGCATGCTTTGGGAAAATATGATACACCCCAAGACGGGTAAAATGATGGAGACCTCCCTTGGTAACCTCTTAAAAAAGATTAATTCCAACACCAGTCCTCTCGATCTGGAGCTTAGTGTGCAAATACCCCTTCCTATTCAGGATATTGAGCATGCCCTAAGCACCTATATCGCTACAGAAATACTGAAACCAAAAGGGACAACTGGCGAAGAGGAGATGTTTTTAAAACTAAAAGAACAGATTTTGGACTTACCCGATTATGATGATAATCCCTTCAATTTTCAGCAGGTCTTCAAACAACTTGTTAAAGATGTAATGGATGCTGGCCAACAAAAAAAACCTGTGATCTTTGGGAGCAACTACCACCGTGTTCTTCACAATCTGCAATTAGTTCACATATCTTTAGATTCAATGCAAAACCCGACCGGAAAAGTCGAAATTTTAAAAAAAGACGCACAAAACATACAATACGAACACCCACTTGAGCCGCAGAAAATGCAGCATGGGGATGAAGCAATAGCTTTTGCTATCCATTTAGGAATGTATCAAATAAGGGAATGGCTTACAGACAGAGAATTTTTCAAAAGAGTTCTCTACGATCAACTGCTCCCATCTTAAAATGGGTATACATCTGCCCTAATCCCTTAAGACAGATGTAAACTTTTTGACAGAAATTATCTGTTTTTACCGTTTTTAGAACACTTATCACATTTGTCGCAATTTTGTGACTTGCTGTTGTTCTTTTTATTCATTTGTCCATTTGCGCATGATACTAGACCTGCGGATGCTAAAGCGAATATCGCCAGAGTTAAAAACTTTTTCATATATACCTCTCTACTTCTTTTATTTAAAAAATTTTAGTATATTCTGACAAGAAAAATTAAAAAATTTTTTTTAAATAGCTGATAAACAGGGTGTTTAGAGAGGGATAATTCCCCTTATTTTTCTTAAATAAACAAAAAATTGTGGCGAAAGCTAGAGGTTATGGGGTTTTTGGATGGGAAAAAAATTGGTCGAACTCCCTAGGAGCTGGGGATTCAACAAATATTTTTTCACCCGTGAAGGGATGAATGAACTCTAAAGACGTGCTATGGAGTAGCATCCGCGGAAAGCGCACCTCTTTTTTCCCATAGAGGAGGTCTCCGACAATAGGGAACCCCACTGCGCTCAAATGAACTCTGATCTGATGCGTTCTCCCTGTGATCGGCGCACACTCCAAGAGTGTGGCATTCTTTCCAAAGAACAGGGGTTTGGTATTTGTGCTCGCTTTTGCCCCCAGCTTAGACACGCCAAACCGCTCAAAGCCCGCAACTCGTCCCAGGCGTGCGATAGGCAAATCTATCAATACGGGTTTAAGATAGTTTCCGTGTACAATAGCCAAGTACCTTTTGCTTATTTTTCTCTCTTTAAAAAGAGCTTCAAAAGCGGCCTTAGCCTCGAGTGTTTTAGCCTGAATGAGTAGACCAGAGGTCTCTTTATCCAACCGATGCACAAGACCCTTAAAGCGCTTTGGATCACTAAGAACACCTACCGGTTTATCCCATATTACGATAAAAGGATCCTCATAAACCGCAACAATTTTTTCCGGTTTTTTGGGAGCACTATTCTCCTCAGGAATCCTGAGTTCCACCCTATCTTTTGACGAACAGACTGTCGTTGCAATCC
>RGXB01000043.1 GCA_010029555.1 bacterium | reverse complement strand
ATAGCCCCTTGCTCAGTCCAAGAACCTTTGATCTTTTGTAACCTTTTTTCCCCGATCCCTTCCACCTCTTCCAAACGTCCAATATTTTGATCCAGAATATCAAAGGTTTTCGTCCCAAAATAGTCCACAATCCGTTTGGCATATGTAGGGCCGATCCCTTTAATCACACCCGACTCAAGGTATCTCTCGATCCCTTTGAGATCTTTCGGAAGACTAACCTCAAATGCCTCCACAACAAATTGTCGGCCGAATGCAGGGTGGTGCTTCCAAAGACCCTCTGCAGTGATAATTTCACCTGAAGAGAGCGGCATCAAATTCCCGACCACGACAACCGGTTCTTTAAGACTGGGACTTTTTAATCGCGCAACGGTGTAGCCGTTTTCTTCATTTTGAAAGACAATCTGATCGATCGTTCCGGCAAGAGTTTCAAGCATAAAGATAGAGTGTAACTCAAAACGGCGTTAGAAAACAAATAAACAGCCCCTTTTTTTTATTGAACAAACAAAAATGCCCTAAAAAAAACGGTTTAAAATAAAAAATTCAGGGTGCCATGCACGGCAATTTCTAGGTATTTTAATGAAGATTATGTTAAAATGTCCCGCTAAGCCAGCCCAGATTTGACGAATTTGGATCAGCTGCAAACCCCGGCTCCACATGGGGGGCTTAAAAAACCGGGTAAATAAAATTTTTTTTAATAAGTAATTTTTGGGATTTTTATGCATCTAGCAGTTGGAGCTTGTAGGACTTTAAGCCTATCACAAAACGTTTTCTTTCTGGACATCCTAAAAAGGCAAGATGAATTAGACGGACAGAGAAATATGGGTGTGTTGTCCTTAGAATGTCAATCATTGGATCTGATTGGGTCTTTAATAAAAAAAGCCGCAAAACCAACCACCGTTTTTTCCCGCTCTTGGGGAAAGGTGTCTTTGGTTTTAAATTTTTTGCCCGTAGCTTATCTCGGGTTGTTTTTTCAAAAATCGCTGCATTTAGAAAAAATAGATCAAACCATCAAAAGGTCTACCAAGTGGCTGGATGTGGCCAAGCTAGTAGGGGTCGTTGCCCTTTTTTATTTACATTCTTTTCAAGCCGCAACGGCAATTTTTGTAGGATTAACCCTGGCATATTTGCAAAAAAATAATAAACTTCCCCCAGCAATCTATCGTGCGATTGAGTTTTTTACCACACCCCTTCTCGTTATGGATTTTTTAAGTTCCCCCATAACGGGATTACTCTCTTTGCTCTCCAAATTTTTCCTGTTTATGGCCTTGGCAGAGAAGCTCAACATCTATTTATTGAGACAAGGTAACGGAATCGATTTGGCCGCGTCGCTTTGTGCTAAACCAAATTGCGTAAACGCTCATCAAGTAGAGTTGTATGCACAAAAACTTAGTTCTGCACCTTTTTTGCCTCTTCAACTGGAATTTGTGCCTCTTCAACTGGAATTGGAATACGATTCCACTTCTGTGCATAGAATACCCCAATATCTCGATATTACTATTCAAGATGATCTTCATGAGGCAAGTAAGGAGCAAATCATGGGGGCTTTGACAAAAAAAATCGAAGAATACTCGCTTGAAGGAGCTTTACAAGAGGGTTTTTTAAGATTGAAGAAATCCTACCTCCTTGGGGGTGGATCTGATGTGTTACCTGTGCATTGGGACAAATATGAAAAGATGTTTGGCCTTTTTCTAAGGCATTTATTGACACTGGATAAAGCGGAGTTGGAGCCTATCTTGAAAGAACTCAACTCAATCGGAAATAACTGTGTGGATGCGTGGGTAGGAGAACTTGGAGCTATTTATCCCGATACCCAGTACTCCGGCTTGATTAATAAAATTCATGCCCATTTTGCGGAAATCAGAACAGAGCAGCTGAATGAGAAGATCAGGTTCATGTTACAGGTTTCTAAAACTAAATTATTCGGCCTTTTAAATAAATGTATCGATTTGACAGGAGGTGAGAATAATGTCCATTTTATCCAACATATGCATCTCGTCTTGAGACCTACCTGGAGAACTAAGCTAGCGGAATTTGCTGTTAACTCCACCTCGAACCATCAGAATCTGGGAAGTATCCTCAGAGGGAAGTATTACAACCATTTTGCTGCTAAAACCAAACAATCTATGCCTCATATCGAAGACGTAAAAACTTGGATTGAAGCTCTACAGGAGGCGATGAAACCCGAGGTAGTAGTTAGTTCTGAGATGCAGGGAGCAAGAAAAGTTGCAAAAGCCTTCCAAAAAATACCCTCTCAGGATCTTATGGAATGGGTAGCAAAAAACCAGGAAAAATATCCACTCGTAGACGAAAACTTTAACTTCAACTCTGCGTTTTTTACTATGACACAGAATGACTCGGGCCAAGAGTATCTGCAGTTGACCACAAAAGGGGCTGCTTTGGTTCTTTTGGATGCGGGAGTTCTTAGGGTCAAAACGAGCTAAAAAAACACTTGATCCCTATTTCTCTCTTCAGTTATCACCGAAGATAAACTGAAGGGAGAATTCTTTTAATGGGCAAAGAGTTTTTAGAATCCAAAACATGTTCTGCCTGCTCAGGGCTCTCACAACCGCTCTCTTTAAAAGAGATTACGCCCCTTTTAGCCCAATTGGAGGGCTGGGTCGTTGAGGGGGAAAAAAGATTGGAGAAGACTTTTTACTTCAAAGATTTTGTAAAGCCTCTTCAGCTGCTCAATGCTATAGCTTTTGTGAGTGAGATCCAGGGGCACCACCCCGACATGGAGCTCTCTTGGGGGCGTCTTTTTGTAAGAATTTTCACGCACAAAATTCAGGGATTGCATCTCAATGATTTTATTTTAGCCAAAAAAATTGATGAAATCTGCAGGGTGTCTTCATGATTATTTTAGAGGATAAAGGGGTAAAAGCTACTTTCAATCCCCAAAGGGGTTTGAACTTAATGAGCCTGATTATTGAGGGTCATGAGCTGATTGAGCAATCGACACAAAAAGAATTCTTAGAGAGTTCAAGAGGGCTGGGACCTCTTATTGGCCCCCATTTTCATCACAGAGTGATAGATACTATACCCTACTTGGACGATGGCATCTTGGATAAACTAGCAACAAAACTCCAGTTTAGAAGGGAGGCCGAGCCCTTTTCGCACGGGATAGCCAGGTATGTTCCTTGGAAAGTGACTCGACAACAAAAGAACTCCTTTCATGCCATATTGGATTCACACGATACGATTGAAGGGATCACTCTTGGTGAGATTGAGGGTTTTGATTTTGTTATGGAATTTGAGGCAACAGTCTCGAATCGGGAACTAAAAATTGTCTACAAAGCTAAAAGCACCTCCCAACCTGTAGTTGTAGGTCTACACACCTACTACGCTCTAGACCATTCGATGAAGACTGTAGATTTAGTTGGTGCCCCTTTTTACTATGATAAGCTAAATAAGAAGTCGGTTCCTCCCGAATGGCTAGGGGATCGGGGGCTAAAAATACCGGTGGATAAACCTTTAGACTATACTTTCTCTCCGCGACTGGATAAAGAGGGCTTCGGTGAAGTGGAAATAAGAATGGGGGGATCCATTCTCTTGATTCAGGCAAAAGCGTCTCCTGATCTCTCCTTCCAGCTCTACCGTCGTGAGGATAGCCCTTTTATCTGTATTGAGCCGATCGCGGCTATTAACCCCAGAATTGTTACACAAAAAAACGCCTCCATCGAGGTAAGGATTTCGCTTTAATGGCCCATTTTTTCCGTTATACTTTAGCTCCGCTTTTTTTGATGGTGGCTACGCCGCTTTTTGCTTTTGTTTTTTGGTACACAGCCACTGAGTTACAGGGCTCTTTAGTCAACTTAATCCATTTTTTTTCTCAAGAGGGATTTTTCTTTGGATTGATTGCAATCATCGGCCCCGTTTTTTTTGGTTCCAAGTTTTCCTGGATATCCATTGGGTGCTTTATGGTTTTGGAGATCCTTTTGATGAAGTTTATCCCGGGGAAAAAGTTTTTTGGCCCCAGGACAGCAAACGGGAATATCCCTGTGTATAAAGAAAATGGGTTAGCCTGTTTCCTAATTACTGTGGCACTTTTTTTTATTCTCACCCACACAACAACTTTTTTTCGTCCTGAGCTGCTCTACACCCACTTTGGGGAATGCATAGGGACTATGAATCTGTTTAGTTTAGGTTTTTGTGCATTTTTATACCTTAAAGGGATCTATTTTCCCTCTTCATCTGATCAAGGCAAGACAAACAACCCTATTTTCGACTTTTATTGGGGCACTGAGCTGTATCCGCGTGTGTGGGGTATAGACCTTAAACAGTGGACCAACTGCCGATTTGGAATGATGAGCTGGCCCCTGATTATTTTATCCTATTTGTATGCCCAAAAGGGGGGAGGGGGTTTAACACATGCCATGTGGGTGAGTGTCGCTTTACAACTCGTCTACATTACAAAATTTTTCATCTGGGAAAAAGGGTATATGCGTTCGATCGATATTATGCATGATCGGGCAGGCTACTATATTTGTTGGGGCTGTTTAGTATGGCTACCTGTTATCTACACCTCAGTGCCCCTTTTTTTAGTACAAATGCCCGAAACCCTTCACCTACTTACGGCTATTTTGATTTTTACAACGGGCTCTATCGCCATTTTGATGAATTTTTGGTGTGATTACCAGCGTATGATTTTGAGAGAGCAATTCCAAAAAAATCAAAAGCTTTTCGAAATCGAATATATCGAGGCGGTCTCAAAAGAGGGGGAGGACAAGGGGAATTTGTATCCTCTGATTACCGGGGGGCTATGGGGTATTTCTCGTAATTTCAGGTATGTGCTTGTTGATAGAGCAAATCGAAATGACCAAAGATGCCAAAAAAGATATAAAGAGGACTGGGCCCGTTATTGCAAAAAAGTCCCCTACAAAATTCTTCCGGGAATTTATTAAATAGCTGTGAGTTTTTTTTCTAATAGAAGAGGGCTTAGAAATTGAACGAATTTTTTTCTAGGATGTCTTGGAGCGTTTTGTAAATGGCTAAACAGGCGGCTTGTGCCGTTTTTTCAACTTTTTGTTTTTCATCGTTGTTCCATGCAACATCGTGTTGCAAAAAGTACGTCTCAAAGGCTTGAAAGGCGTCTAATAGGGATTGTCTCCCTATGGCAAAAATCTGTTGAATCTCCTCTTTTGTCAAAACAGAATGGGTTAGCCAATCGTCAGGGGTGTTGTTTTTGTCTTTAAGCGCTGAGATATAGGGGAGGTAAAGTTCAAAAGCTGCATTGAAAGCGGTCTCTTCATCCAAAATAAATTTGTTTTTCAACAAAAGTTTTTGCAACTCTAGCGGATCAAAAACCTTAAAAATTTGAGAAATGGGTATAACGATGGCCCCATAAGCGCCTACGAAAGACTTGAATTTATCGGGGAGGGCAAAATAGAGATTTTGAGCAAAGCTCCTTGCTTTAAAATGGTTTTGAGACTGTTTTTTGAGCTCTTTTATCACATCTGTTTTTTTCAAGTCTTCAGGGCTTATTAGAGCAAATTTCTGGGAAATTGCGGCCATTCTGGGGGGCTCGGAAGTAGTTAAGGCACGAACGTTTTTGAAGATAGTCTCTTTGGGGTCTAAAAGACCCGATTGTTCCAGACTTTCGATCATTCGCCTTGATTCCATGTCTCTACTAGGAACTTTTTGGGGTTCAAAAGTAGCATTTTGGAGGAAGTTTTTCAGTTCATCTCCTCCGTAGCCGCTAAGGTAGGCGACCCCAGGTTCCGGCATGTAACAGGAGAGGGGAAAACAGGCGTGCATCGCCGAGCGGACAGCCATATCGATTTTTGTGGCAACCTTGGAAAGCTTTCCAGCAGTTTCTGGTAGGCTGTAACCAAAACTGACAAGTGAGGGGAAGGGATTCGCCTCAACAAGAGCATCCAAAATAGTCTCATCCAGAAGCTTAAAGTACCCTTTTTCCCCCTTTAAAGAGAGGGCATCATCATCCATCGTCAAAAAGTAATGGGTATTCTCAGGAGCTGCGTTTATCAAGGTGTCGGTCAAACGGTCTGTTGCCTCGCTTTTAAGAATCCGATTACGAATTTTGCAAAAAGGGATTCTTTTTAAAATTGTGGGATGCAGTTTACCCTTGCCGTTAAGCTCCAGTTCTTGACGCAATACAACCGCTTTTTTCGGATCAAGGATCTTCACCTTTTTAAAGGCTTTACGCGGCTTATCAAGGAAAGCGGGGGCTTTTCCCCCTTTTTTGTAGCTAAAAGGAATTTTCCAGAAAAACCCCTCAGCTTCGAAGTGTAGCCCTTTTTGCACGGGAAGGTTGTTCACGGCTCGGATAAATTCCTTGTTTAAGGCCTGGTCGATGGATTTGTATTGATTCATTCCAAAACAGACAAAAAGCCTCGATTTCGCCTCTGATATGGAGCTTTTTTTATCTTTTTCGTAAAAACCCTCCTCACTGAGGAGTTTCACCTGATTCTGGATTTTATCATAGAGGGGATGCTTTTCAGGATCGGCGGGCATTTGAGGTTGTATGGAGGTGGGGATTGTCACCCAGTATGCTATCTCTTGCGGGTCTACTTTCGTTTTTGCGTTCTTTTGCCTTTTTAGGGGGGTAAACCTTTTTGTCGATAAAACCGCCGCCCCTTTTTTGCTTAGGGCGTAGGGAAAGTCGCTAGAGGGGTGGAGCTTTTTTGAAAATAGTAGATCATATAGCCAATCGCGATTAGCTATTTTTTCTTTCAAATGGTTTTCAAGGACCTTTCCTACCTCAATACGGGGGGGATAATTTATAGACATCCCCTAAAATATATCATAATTTATTATTTTTTTCCACTAAGGATAATTTAAGATAATTAAGATCAATATGTTGCGTTTTTTCAACAAAAAGATTAACTGAAGAAATACATGCTTATAAGACTAGGTTTACCTATTGCCTCAGGTATTGGGATTGTTATAGCTATATGTGCCATTATCTTAGGGGCGCAAAAAGCCCCTTTACGCCCTATACTTTTCCCCCCTTCGGTATCCCCTTATGAGCATACCATCGCAGGTAGCGGAGTTGTAGAGGCCTCAACCAATAACATCTATATCGGCACCCCGTTCAACGAGATCGTTTGGGAAGTTTTTGTTAAAGTAGGGGATACACTAAAAAAAGGGGATCCGGTTTTTCAACTAGATTCGCGTACCTACGAGGCTCAACTGGTTGAGGCGATCGCAGCTAAGCAGAGAGCTCAAGTTGAATTGGAAAATGCTATAACCGAGTTAAGCCTATACGATGCTCTTAAAGATAAAAGGGCCGTGAGTTTGAATACCTACAACCAGGTTTTTTTCAAAAAACAGACCGCTTTGGCCCAAATTGAGGTCCAAGAGGCAAGGATTAAAACAGCGCAAACTTTTATCGATCGATCTTTTATAAGAGCCCCTTGCGACGGGAAAATTTTACAAAGAAATATCTTCAAAGGGGAAGCCGCCAACCTTTTCGTTAATGAGAGCCTGATTATTTTTGGTCCTGTATGTCCTTACCATTTGCGGGTGAATATTGATGAAGATGACGCCTGGAGATTTCGACCCGATACACCGGCAAAAGCTTTTGTAAGGGGTAATAGTTCATTAAGTTTTCCCCTCAAGTGGGTGCGCACCGAGCCAATGATGATTCCGAAAAAAAACCTCACAGGGGACAATGCAGAGAGAGTAGACTCTAGGGTATTAGTGGTTATTTATGAGTTTGATTGCTCTAACCCGTCTGTATACGCCGGTCAGGTGATGGACGTATATATTGAATCGATCCCGGCTAATACAAGGTATACTAATGGGAAAAATTAGACTTTTTTTCCTCTTTTGTTGCTTAAGTTGCTCTGTTGGTCCCAAATATCATCAGCCAAATAGCGAGACTCCTCCCGATTACAAAAATGCAAACGGGGCGAATGGGGAAAATGATCCTGTGGCTGTATCTTTAGCCGACTGGTGGAAACAATTTGATGATCCGATTTTGGATACACTCATGGAACAGGCGATCGAAAAAAATCTCGATCTTTTAGCTGCTTTTGAAAGAATCAAGCAGGTGCGTGCCTATTATAATCTGCAAACGGCTAATCTCTTCCCAAATTTGGATTTTAATGGA
>RGXB01000042.1 GCA_010029555.1 bacterium | reverse complement strand
GGGGACGTTGATCCCAAACTGGTTTTTTGAGACAACTAGACGATCAAGCTCTTTGAGAGTGGGGCGCATGGAGCCGGTCGGAATCTGAAAAGGTTCAAACCAGACTTGCCTTAATAGGACAATCACGGCGATAAAAAAGAGATTGGAAAAAAGGCTTTTACACTGTCGATAAACCTTAGTACGGGGAAAAATCCGCTCCTCGGTCTGTAAAAGCTCTTTGAGGGTAGAATGCGATGCCTCTTTGTCTTTATCTAAAATATTCCCTTGAAGCCTTCTTAAAAGAGTCTCCATTTCGGTCCGGTCTTGGGGAGCCACTGAGCCTTTTTTCTTTTGGAAATTGTGAAAAATAGTCAAAAACTTCAGGCGATATTTTTTTAACGTTGTAACCATGCTGCGGGTCAATTTAGCTCAAAAACCTCTATTGAGTCAATTCTAGTTGAATGTATCCCTTCAGTTTTTGCCGAAAGGCGAAATTTTTTATCTTTTAAAGAAATATTTTTAGGCAATTCGACTTTAAGATGGTACGCCTCGCCCCTTTTTTCAGCGGTAAATTCTACTTTCGTTAAGGTGGTTGTGGATATTTGCTGCAGATAGAGGCTAAAAGGGGCAAATCCTTTCGGGCAGCGTAATATGGCGGTAAGAAAAGCCCCTTTTTGCTGTATTCCCGCCTCGAACTCCGGGGGGCGACGTGGAAAGAATTTGATAGCGCTTTGAAAGAAGTGCCCCTGGTCGATTTGGCTAAACCGGGCAAGAGGGTGGACTTTGTTTTGGATATCGATCATGTAGGGAAACGTCTCAATGGCCTTTGGGTCGTAGTGCAGATCGATGCGCAACTGGCTTAAAGGGGTATTGTCCTCATCCCAATATTTTCTATATAAAACCGATTTGTCGAGCGGGACAATTTTATTGGATATGAGTTTAGGAGGGGACCAGACTTTTCCCGTTTTAGGGTAAATTTTCCGCCTTTGATCGGGCATGAGCTCCCATTCGATAGAAAAAAACTTGGCTAGGACGGGGATCTCCTGATCAAAGGAGATAAAAGCTTTTTTTGGGGGGCAATAGGCCTCAAGAATCTCGGCATTATCGAGTCTCAATTCGTAAAGAATCCACTGGGTTGCCCCAGGCGCCCCCTTAGAAACCCACTCTTTGACAGCATCTAACGAGAGGCGTGGATTGGAGTCTAAAGTATGAATCTCTTCCATTATGAGGGTTTTTTCGGTCTTATCAAAGAGGGCGATAAACGAGATTTGATGCCCCTGTCTATAGACAACATAATCCCCTTTAGTGCCATCTTGACATTTTTCTTTAAAAGAAAATCCAAAAAGGGGAATGAATAGAAGAAGGAGTACACTACGCAGCATGTTTAAAAGTTTACCAAAAAAAAGTGTTTTTAGGGTGGTTTTACCTTTAATTATTTTAGTAGGGTGTACCTCTAGAGCCACTGTAGCCGGTCCCTCTAAAGAGGAGAAAATGGTGTATGTGCAAAATCTTAAAGAGCGCATTCTCAAAGCCGAAACAGCCCTTCTGCGCTTGAAATTCGATAAAGAAAAAATCAATAGCCGATTTGGCAGGGTGGATAAACAAGAATTTAGGGAAAAACTCACTCGCCTCGATAGGGAGATTGACGAACTGGTGAAAGAAATACTATATCTCCGTTCGTTAAACCTCGATGAGCTCTATGAATACCCCTAATATCTTAGAGGTTTTTGTCTCTTTTTTATTTTGACAATCTTGTGGTTTATCGAAATTTTTTGTTTAATTGTAAGGTATGAAAAAATCAATCTTACTGGCATCTCTTTTTTATTCTTTTGTGGAGTATCTATCTTTTTTTATAGTTACCTCCCTTTTTACACCTCTTATCTTAGCGCAAAATTCGCTCTATAAAGATCCTTTCAACCTTATCAAAGAACCCGAGCTATTGCTAGGTGTTATTTTGGGAGTTTATGGTCTTGGGATTTTTCTTGGTGCACCCCTGCTGGGAAAATGGAGCGACCACAAAAACCGGAAGCAAGCCCTGCAAATTTCCATGGCTTTGAATATTTTAGGTAACTTTGGAGTAGGGATTTTTTTTGCATCGGCGAATGTATGGATGATGATTTTTTTCCGTTTTATTACCGGTTTGGGTTCGTCGGGAGCGCAACTTCTATACAATGTTGTGCAGGATATGGAGAGTGAGGAGAAAAAGAGGGGAAAGGCTATGGGTTACTTAGTGGCTGTATCCTCTTTTGCAACCGTCCTTGGACCGGCATTCGGTACCCTTTTCGCCGGAGATTCTGGTATTATGCTGGGAATCCCTTTTTTCGTGCTTGGTTTTTTTGGAATGTGTTCCATGCTTTTTACCCATCTTTCTTTTGGACAAAATGCTACAGCTCATAAAGGAAAACACCAAAGTTTTCTTGAGATATTCACCAAACCTGAAGTCTTGATTGTGGGGATCTCCTATTTTCTTTTTCTTCTGATTGCTGAGTCGCTATTTGTGGCTATTCCGATAGTGATGGTTTTGGGGTTTGATGTGTCCAGTGACTGGATCGCACTATTTTTTGCCTATGGGGGGCTGGTTTCAGTCTTTACGGGAACTTTTATCCTACCGTGTATCTCCCGGTTTTTCTCTGTGAGATTAGCCTACCTTACAAGCTTACTGGGTTTGACGCTTTCCCTTTTTTCTTTTTTCCTCTCCTCGACTCCTGAGGAGCTTTTTGTCCCTTTCACCTTTTTTGCCCTTTTCGCTACGTTGGCATGGTCAAAGGGGAACGAACTCATACTGGCCGTTGCAGAGAAAAAAAATACCGGAATTATCATGGGAGTTTTTGGAAGCCTCATTGCCCTAGCGGTGCTTTTAGCCTCCTTATTTATGGGATATTTTGCTACCCTAAGCAGTCTTTTGCCGCTTCTTGTACTTTGTATCATGGGATTGATAAATTTTGCAGTGGCAGTTCTTAGCTACCGGAAACTAGCCCGACAAAGTTCATGAATGAGGGGAACAAAAAGCTTAAAAAAGTTCTTGGTTTGGAATTCCTATCGATAGTTTTTTGCTAAGACTAGGGCCCACATTTCCACTTTTTGTACAACCAGTCGAGAGTGATTAAAGGGATTTGGACTTTCATTTTTATCTTATGAGGAAGCTTGTTTACATCAACGCCCAAATCATTTTGCACAAAATTAGAAAAGAAACCCAAATTTCTGTTTTTAATCGGGGTAAAAACCCTTTTTACATCAGGCAATACTCTATGACCCAAATCAGCAAGGGGATGTTGAGACAAAAAGCCAGGTTTATAGAAAGGAAGTAAAAGGGAAACTAAGTCAGGTTTCATGGGCTTCATGGGGTATGTTCTAAAAGTAAAGTAGGGGGGAGAGGTAGAAAGAGCACCAAGGGCATTCATGGAATTTTTCCTTTTCTTAAGGGAATATTTTAATAAATTCTTTTATAAATAACAAATATAAACTTTTCTGGTTGAATTTCAATTGTTTACAAAGATATCCTAATTCTAAAAAACCCCTTACCTTCTGTTTTATGCCCTTTTGCCCCCTCCTGCTTTCAGTATTTTTAACCCTCTTAACAAATCCGTTTGTGATCCCTTTTGAGGACAAACAGAACCTCACTAGAGAGGATGTCTCTCACATTCAATCACTTTTACGCAAACAGGATGTAAACAGCACACTTGAAAAGCTTTATATGCAGAAAATAGGTGTTTTTTTCGAGCTCAAGCCTTTAGGGGAATTTGAGGGGAGAATAAACCGCTGTATGCAGCAGGTCCTTATAGACCCTCTAAGGGGTCAATATCCCGAAACAAACCTCGTGAAGATCAACAAAGGGGGTAAACACTGCTTTGTTGTGAGCTGCCCATTGGGAAATAAGTACCCCCCCCTTTTACAGAGTTTGATCGAGGGGCTTAAAGAGATTGGTTTTGATGGCCACATATATTACAGAATTGGAGGCGTACCGAATCCCACCGGGCAGGAGGCAAAGTGGGCGGGTGTTCCCTATGCATTTAAGATCTTTATGATGATGGAGGCCCACAACCTAGGTTTTGATAAGATTATTTGGTTAGATAGCGCCCTATTTCCATTCAAAGATCCTCTACCTCTTTTCGAGAGGATTGAAAAAGAGGGCTCTTTTTTACTGCATCGTAGTCACCCTAGAAGTTCTATCTTGCCTTCTACTCTTTTAAGTATTGAAACCCTTACAGGGGTCGATTTAACCGAAAGCCCTCACGTTAGGATGTGGGTTTTTGGGCTGGACGCGGGGGCGCCTTGGGCGAAAAAATTTTTTCGAGACTATACCGAGATGGTGCGTTTGGGTTTCCCTTTTATCTCCTGCTTTCCCGAGGAGTATGTTTTGTCCGGCCTGGTGAAAAAATACGCGAAGCATTTTCCCGCCTTGCAGGATCCGACGCTAGTTCCAAAGCAGGGCTATGGGAAAGTGGTAAAAACTCATGATGGGGATTCTGAGAATTTTTGGAGAGCTAAAGAGGAGGGGTATATGTTTGTGGTGAGGGGACATTAAAAGGTGTTTATGTGGAAAGGTCTTTTTTTTATTAGCGTTGTTTTAAGAGCCAACCCTTTTCTAGTCGATATACCCTGTTGCCCGGATCAAGATGTGGAGTTTTTAGAAGAGCTACAACGGGCCATGTCCAAGATAGACATCCGCGAGGAGCTTGAAAAAATCTATCCTGCGCAAACACTTTTGGGGACTAGATTCAACGACAAAGAGGATTTTTATCGCAGGTCGATGCGTGGGGCCAGACAAACCCTTGTGGACCGCTCTTTAGGGCATATGCCCAAAAAAGAGCTTATTGAGGTGAATGGAGGTGGAGATGATTGTGTGGTTTTAAGCTGCCCTATTCATCCCAAATATGAGGCTTTGCTATTGAGCCTGATTGAGGCTTTAAAGGAGATTGGTTTTAGGGGGGCTATCTACTATCGCATAGGGGGGTTTCCCAATCCGACCGGGGAAGAGGTGAGATATGTAGCGGTCCCCTATTCTTTCAAAATTTTCACAATGATTGAAGCCTATAATCTGGGCTATAAAAATGTCCTTTGGTTGGATGCTTCAGTGTATCCTTTGCAAAATCTGGAGCTGATATTTCAAAAAATTCGGGAGGATGGCGCTGTTTTTAGCTGGAAAAAATTTCGAAAAAATGGACTTCTCCCCAAAACCCAAAAAATGTTGCACGAATTAACTGGCTATCAGCCCAGTTTTTTTGCACATGTGAGTATGCAGGTATTTGGATTGAAAATGGATTTGCCTTGGGTGCAGGACTTTATTGAAGACTATTACAAAATGGTCCGTTTGGGGACACCCTTTATCTCCTGTTATCCTGAAGAGCATGTAATTTCGAGTCTAGCGTACAAATATAGAAACCATATTCCGCCCAAACTCGAGAAAATGATTCTCCCTTCAAGCGAGGATAATAAATTATTTGTGGATGCAAAAAAACAGGGGTACTTTTTTTTCCTCCGTAAGCATTAGAAACCTAAAACAGCTATAGATAAATGAAAAAGACGCTTTTAATCACCCTTTTTTTTCATGCTTTGTGGGGGGAGGCTTGGAACCCCTTCGAGATAGATTTTCCCCAAAAAAAGGAACTAACACACGATGATTACGAGTACGTTCAAAATCAAATTAGGGAAAAAAACTTGGAGGAGCTTGTTGAGTCGATCTATCCAAGTGGTTACCCATACTCCAAAAACGACCTTCTGAGGCGCATCTCCTCCTTTACCAAGCAGACGATGATAGTCAAAGAGAAAAATCTTTTTCCGCAAGTCGTCCATTTACGCGGGGATTTTTCCGACTGTAGATGCATCGTTTTGGGCTGTTCATACGACAAAAGTTATCCTAAACTTCTTTTGGAACTAGTACAGGGTTTGCGTGAAATTGGTTACAAAGGGGGTATCTATTATCGCTTAGGGGGATATCCCAATCCGACAGGAGAAGAGATCCGATTTGCTGCTGTGCCCTATGCGATGAAAATGTTTATGTTAATTGAAGCGCACCAATTAGGATATCCGCATGTTCTTTGGCTGGACTGCTCTGCCTGGCCTTTAAAACCGCTAGACTACTGTTTTGAAAGGATCGAAAAAGAGGGGCTGATTGTCGAATCGGGTAGGGCTAATACGCAGGTGTTGATTCCGCAAACAAGAGCCATCCTTGAAAAAACCTTTGGTATGGATTTTTCAAAAGCCCCACATGTGGCCGGCTGGTTGATTGGATTTGATATGCAGGCCCCCTTCGTAAAAAGAATTTTCCAAGATTACTATAAAATGGTGCGACAGGGGACCCCTTTTATATCTATTACACCCGAAGAATCGGTTCTAACTGCTTTAATTGCTAAGCATGCACCCTGTTTACCCACCCATCAAAATCTTATGATCGCGGGAAAATATCATGATGCGCGTTTGATGGAGGGGAGAGAAAAAGGGGTCCGTTTTTTAATTCGTTCCCATTAATGTGAGGACTTATGCTAGCTTTTTTTTGTTTTGCATCTTTGTTTTTTAGTAACCCTTTTGCAATCGATATCCCCCTGACCCCCAATCCGACAAAAGAGGATCTCTCAAGAGCTCAGCAAGCCTTGAGAAGGATAAACATCGAGGAGACTATCCATAAACTCTATCCTTTGGAATGGGAAAAAGAGGGGAGGCTTTTGACCAAGCACCACTATGATAGAGATGATTTCATTTTGCGCTGTTCAAGATGCTTACAACAGGTGCTTTTTTGTGTTGAGCCCATAACGGTATTTTCAGAAGGGGTGGATAAAAAAAGATGCGTGGTTCTTTTCAGCTCTTGCAATGGCCCCTACCCGGACATGATTGAGGAGCTTCAGATTGGCTTAAGGGAGGTGGGTTTTCAAGGGGGGATCTATTATCGGATTGGGGGTTACCCCTCTCCACAGGGAGACGAGCTTAAATTTGCCGGAGTGCCCTACGCATTTAAGCTCTTCATGATCCAAGAGGCCTTTCAAAAAGGGTTTGAACAGGTACTTTGGCTTGATTCGGCATCATGGCCTTTGGGTTCAATTGACGATCTTTTTGACGAAATCCAAAAAGAGGGTTTTTTATTTGACTGGGGAAAGCCAAATCCTTTTGGAATTCTTCCGCAGGCGAGCCAAATCATTCAAGAGTATACGGGTAAAGATATAACAAAAGAGCGTAAAGTTGCCGGTTGGATTATGGGGATGTCCGCCTTGGATTCACGGACAACAAAGATACTCCAAGATTATAGGCACCTAGTAGAACTGGGAGTCCCTTTTTTATCGGTCAATCCTGAGGAGTACGTGATAACAAGTGTCCTTTTGAAAAATGGTGTTCTTCCAAAAATCAAAAAAAGTCTCATGATCACTTGCACGAACAATAATAACTCCTATATCGATGCCCTCAAAAAAGGGTGTAAATTTATTATAAGGGCCCACTAATGTTTCATTTTTGCTCTTCAATAGTTTTCCTTTTGATCTTTTGTAAGGCTGCTTTTGCCGAAAAAGAAAATATAGTTAAAGTTCGAGAGTTTTCGAACCCCTTTTTAGCCGATTTTAGACTCTCAAGTACGCCAAATGATGAGGAGCTTGGTGCTTTTCAGGAGGCTTTGCGTTTGATCAAAGTAGATAAAATTCTGTCTGAAAGGTATGCAGATCAGAAAAACACAAGGAATTTTTTTCAAAAGGTGATCAAGTATGATGATTTTTTCAACCGGTTGCATAAGGGGGTCTGGCAGACGCTTATTGATGAAAAAGAGGGGAGATTTCCTCAAAAAAAGTTAGTGGAAATCAATGGCGGAGGCTCCGACTGTATTGTCCTTTTTTCCTCATATGATCGGATATACCCCCACTATCTCTTAACTCTTATTGAGGCTCTTAAAGAGGTGGGATTTCAAGGGTGGGTCTACTACCGCTTGGGGGGGTACCCCCAGCCCACGCAATCGGAGCTGGTTTATACAGGTGTCCCTTATGCCTTCAAACTATTCATGCTTGAGGAGGCAAGAAATTTGGGATTTCGCTATTTGCTCTGGCTCGATTCGTCACTATTTCCTCTAAAAAATCCCCAATCGCTATTTGAGGTGATCCGTCAAAAAGGGGTTTTGTACAAAGACGTTGCCCCTTTGCCCGAATTTTTGCTGGAGCAGACTAGGCAAGATATCAGGCTATTTACAGGTATTGATGTGCTGCAATGCCGCCACCTGCGCATGCCGGTTTTTGGGATAGATACAAACTTGAAATGGTTTCAAGCTTTTCTGGACGATCACCGGGAGCTTGTAAAAATAGGAACCCCTTTTGTCTCGGGGTTGCCCGAGGAATTTGTTTTGACTGCCCTTAAAGAGAT
>RGXB01000041.1 GCA_010029555.1 bacterium | reverse complement strand
GGGAGAGACCAGGGTATTGGTTATCAATTTGTTGCTGTTTTTCTTTTTGGTCTGCTGCATTCCCAATCAGCCCACCTAAAATAGCACCGGCAGCACCACCGATTGCCGCCCCTTCCCAGCCACCTGCCAAGCCTCCAATCAGGGCGCCACCACCCCCTCCAACCAAAGCACCGGTTCCGGTGTTTGTAGAGCAAGAGATAAGGGATAGGGCTATAAGAGAAGTTACTAACGTTTTTTGCATAAAAAACCTATGGTGTCTTTTGCCTGTTTCTTAAACGATAGGGGATTTATTTTAAACTTGTTAAGAGAGATTGGCAAAAATAGAGGGTTTTTAAAAGCAAAAGAGGGGCTGGAGCCCCTCTTTTTTTAGGTTTTTTTAGACCAGAGCCTCTTCCATCTCCTCAAGATCATAGGACTCGCTCTCATCATCATCATAAGTCTCGTTAGCATCTCCCTTAAACCGATAGCCAACTCCTCTTACCGTATCGATCCATTTAAAATTTGGACCTAGTTTGCGGCGAAGAGCTGCAATGTGGACATCGATATTGCGGTCGACAACAAAAGAGTCATCATTATGAATATCATCAAGAAGTTGGTTTCGTGTAAGGACTTTACCGCGGTTAAGCAAGAGTCTTTTGAGGATTCCAAATTCAGATAGGGTAATCGTGATCACTTTATCTTTTTTACGAAGAAGGTAGCGATCTACCTCTAAAGTGAATTCTCCAAAAGAGAGGGTCTTAGGAGCTTTTTCGTTCTCTTTCCCCCTTCTAAGCACCGCACGGATGCGGGACATCAGAACTTTAGGGGAAAAAGGCTTAAGAATGTAGTCGTCGGCACCGAGTTCTAGACCCAAAAGGATGTCTAGTTCTTCATCTTTTGCAGTGAGGATGATAACAGGTATCGATTTGAGCTCGGGGGTGCTCTTGATTTTGCGACAAACATCGTACCCGTTTTGGCCAGGAAGCATGATATCAAGCAAAACTAGATCGGGTTTTTCCCGTTCTACTGCACGGAATCCATTTATCCCATCCACCTCAACGTGAAGTTTAAATCCCGAGAGCTCAGCTTGGAGTTTGATCAGAGCTGCGATATCCTCTTCATCCTCGATCAGTAGAATGCGTTTCTTCTGACTCATGTGAATCCTTTCTTCTTAGTCTTAAACGTATATTTAAACAAAAAAAGCCTTTTACTTACAGTCTTCAAAATAGGATGCAATAAAGAAAGGGGTTCGCTTTTTTAGAATTTAGTAGTTCATACCAAAAATAAGCACGCATTTCTTATGCACAAATAAAGAAGAATAAAGGGGTTTTTAATAGTCTATACAACCTAGCAATTACGGCTTTTTCTTTTTCAAGTTTAAAGAAGATTATACACGCTTGACATCTTTTTTTAAAAGATTATTTATTGGATTTTTTTGCAATCTACGCAGAAATCCCGGATCGTGTTTAGTTGTGATGAAAAGATCTTCATCTAGGTCATTTTTTGAGGGGCTTAAAACGTTGGCAGAAATTTCTAAAGCAAACTGGCTGGAGGGGTTTACAATTTTCGAGAAGGGGAAAAGTTTGACCAAAAGTGTCTCCAGGTAGGGGTAGTGTGTCGATCCTAAAAGGAGGATTTCCGGCGAAAAGGCGATTAAAGGTTCTAATGCTTTTATTAAAAGTGACTCCTCTGTGATTTGATTTTCGATAAGACCTATGAGATCTTGCAGGGGAAACCCTTGGATTTTTTCAAACCCTTTTTCAAAAAACAGCTTTTGGTAGTAGCCACTTTCAATTGTAGCTCTACTCCCTAAAATAGCAACCGAGCCCCTCTCATGGAGCTGGTTGATCAGTTTTTTTGTGGTCGTAGTGATTAGACTAAAGTTTGTAGGGGAATTTTCAAGTACAATGGAAGCTGTGTGACAGGCAATCGTGATTTTTTCCAAACAAAATGTTTTAAGCCCTTTTTCGATATCTTTAACCGCATCTAAAATCTCTTCAGGAGATTTTATCCCGTAGGGGAAGTTCTTATTGTCTGCAACATAGATGACTCGTAATTCAGGGCGGATTTTTTTGAGCTCTTTATAGACTAACAGACCACCTATGCCCGAATCGATAAGGCAGATCATTTCGGAACTCGGATTTCTTGGCCAACAAGAATGAGATCATTATGGAGCTGGTTGATTTTTTTAAGCTGCTCTGGGGTTGTCCCAAATTGGCGGGCAATTTTTTCGATCGAATCGCCTGCGCGCACACGATAAGCGCTGGTTTCTAGCAGATCCTCGCTTTTTTCTTTAAAAGATCTTTTAGTTTTAGCGAGCTCTTGCATAGACTCATTTTGAGACTGCAAAAATTTCTCATAGTCTTGGAAGCGTTGCTTATAAATCCCATAGGATTTAGCGATCTCTCTCGATTCTATTTCGATTCGGTCAAAACGCTTCACAATCAACTCTAGAGTCCTCTCGATTTCGAGGATCTTTTTTTCCATGAGGGTAGAAGAGTCTAAAAAGCGCCCCCCGTTTTTTCCGGGTAGGTCCTGGGCTTGAAGGTAGCCTAGATCCTCTTCATGGTTCATGATTTTACCCTCTAAAATACCCACCTCAATTTGGTGGGCTTTCATCTCCTGCTTCAGATCTTCAATCTCATTCTTGAGTTTTTGGACGCTGAACTCCATTTGTTGTTTATCAGATCTTTGCGATACAACAAGGTTGGAGCAAGAGACTAAAAGAGCAAGTAGGGGAGTGAGAGATTTCATTTAGGACCTCTGCTGGAATATTTTGAATTCAACACGACGATTTTTGGCTAATGACTCTTTTGTGTTTCCTTTCGAGATAGGGCGCTCTTTTCCAAAAGAGACGGTATTAATCTGGTCTGATTCGACTCCCGCTTTTACTAAAAGGCTACGGATGAATTGAGCTCTTCTAGTCCCTAGGGCAAGATTGTAGGCTTCAGAGGCTCTTTGGTCACAATGACCCTCTACACTCAAATAGACATGGGGATTTTTTTTCATGTAGGAGGCGATTCTGTTGATTACCTGGTAATACTCTTTTTGCGAGAGCACATGCTCGTCTGTATTGAAGTACACTGTCGAGAAGATAGAGGAGAGGGTTGAAGAGGGTTTTGAGAATTGTTCTGTTGCATGCACCCCTTTTCTGGCAGGTGCCTTTGTCTCTTTAGGCTGGGAATAGGACTCATCCATGTACTGGCTCGACAAATCCTGATCCCTTAAAGGGACAAATTCTTCTTCGGAGGATTGGTAGATCTCTTGAGAAGTAGCTACAATACGAGACTCCTCTTCAATTAAACCTAAATAAGCTAGACCCTGTTTTGTAAAGGATCTTGTCGCCATTTTCGTCTCTTCCCATGCATCATAAACGGTGCTGGTGCAGCTCGCAAGTACGAAAAAAACGAGCGGAGTGAATTTTTTCATATGGTTTCTCATCTTTGTTCCCATGAGGGGAAATGGGAGATCCCGTCCCCTGTAGGTATTTTTACAGGTTTTTGCTTTACAATATCAATAGTATATATTTGCGATTCTTTTCCGGTGGTATTGTATACCAAATGGATACTGTCGGGTGCCCAGGAGGGATTTTCCTTATCTATCGGGCCGCTAGTGATAGGCATCTCTATTTTTTTATCCAGATCCATTACCCATATTTGACGATACCCTTCGCTCATAGCACTAAAAGCAATTTTTTTTCCGTCGGGTGACCAGCTGGGGCATGTCGACTCTTTGTGGTTCACAGTTAAAAGACGCACCAGAGGGGTTTTTTGGGAACGAATAGCGTCGATGATTTCGAGTACATAAATTTTCGGGCAACCATCTTTGTCGGAGACAAAAGCTAGCTTGGAGCCACAGGGGGAAAAAGAGGGAGAAGCCTGGGTGGAATTGCCTTTTGAAAAAAGCTGAATCGGTTTTCCAATAGCCCCCTTTTGCGGATGGAATTGTTGCAAGAAAAGATCGGTGCGACCCGATGCATCGCAAATAAAAGCGATCTTATCTGCTACAGCACTCAAAGCGGGTAGTAGCTGATTACCCCTTAATGGTAGTAAAGGTATAGAGGCGCTTGAGGAGGAGTTTGCTTTATAAATTTTAGGCTGCCCTTTTTCGTAGGACACGAAAAGATAGTCGTAGCTGTTTTGTTTTCGCGTTTTGGGAATCATTAGCGGAGTGATAAGATAATTTTGCGATGAGGTGATCTTCTTTAGGTGTGTACCGTCCTGTTGAACCTCATAGATATCGGAAATCCATTCTCCTTCGATCTCCTCGGTTTTTTTGCAAAAAAGGATTTTTGAGCTTGCGATCCCCTCTTGATGGAATACTTTGAGATGGAGCTGGTCAAAAAGGGTGTGGATTTTTTGCCGATCCTCTTCAAAATTCCCTGTTAAAGGGGTGCTGGCCACGGTTGAGGTTTGGTGAAAACGGGGTTCATAAATTTTTAAGGTGCAATTTTTCCCCTCCATTTTTGGTAAAAGAACAAAATCCGCGGTGAATGCCACTAACTCCTTTGAAGCGGTTTTTAACGGCCCTGTTACCAGGGGCTCCATATCAATTTTCCCTAGGGTCAAATCAAAATGGTAGGACTCCTCGATATCCTCTTTGAGAACCTCATAAAGGCTGTCTTTGTAGGCTGCACTGAATTCCCCGCTTGAGGGGCTGTCAGAAAAATAGATTGTGGGTAGCGATTTTACCACCTCTAAAGGGATCACAATCGTGCTTGTGGAGGTTTTGGCAAAAAGAAATAACGGTGCAAGAAAAAATAAAAAAGAAACGCTCTTTTTCAAAAGGGATAAAGAGAGGGTGTTTACTGTTCGTTGCATTTACAAAAAAGAGTAGAGGAATTCTACCTTAGTTTCCAGTACAAAGATGCAAATGGAGTTCGATAGGTTCTGAACTCTCAAAACCGGGAAAGACCATTTTTTCCAGTGATGCCTCGACTATTTTCGCGTTCAGGGCGCTTTGTGAATCAATTTCTAGTATTTTATCAACAATTCCGTTTGGGTTGACAAAGATATGCACGTCGACACTCTCGGGGTCAATGAGTTTGAGAGATTTTTGCAAAAGATGCACTACAAGGCTTTCGTAGGGGAGGGTCTCTTTCACCTCATGTGAGGCCTCTACAGCAACATAAAGCTCTTTTGGTGGCTCAATTTTGGAAGTTTCAATTTTTTTGAGGTTTTTTTCTAATTCCTCTATCCGCTTTTGAGGGGAGGGGTTTTTAAGTTTGGGTTTTTGGGGGTGTTTTGCGACGCTCGCCTCTTGTTTTGTCTCGGCTCTCTTTTTTGTTTGTAAAGGGGGGGGCTGGCTGGTTTTTTTGGTGGTATTTAAAGCACTTTTTTCTTTTGCTAAAGCCCCTTTTTTGTTTTCCAGATAGGTTGTTTGCACATGCAGTTTTTGTTTGGGTTTACCAAAAAAGCTAGGGGATGAGTTGGCAGAAAACAATAAAAGGAGGACCAGGTGTACCTGAAGGGCCCTTTTTAAAGCGATTTTTTCGGCACTATCCTTCGGATTGGACCACAAGATCCATTTCTTCAAAGCCTGCTTGTTCCAGCGCATGTTTTATCTGTAAATAGGTTCCAAATGGGGATTTTTTATCTTGGTAGAGCTCAACGGTATCTTCGTGAAATGTTTTTTTTAATTCTTGTAAAACTACCGGGAGCTGTTTGATCGTTACTGGGGTATCGTTTATTTTGATCTGCTCATTTTTTTGGACAAAAATACGGATTTTTCTTTTCGCTCTTTGCCCCACAGCTTCTGCCCCTTTTTGCCCCAATTGGATCGACTCGATATCCAAAAAAGGGGAGATCACGATGAAAAGAACCAAAACGGTGAAAAGAACATCAATCAACGGGGTGAGATTGATCAATTCCAAGTCCTCGGTTGCCTCATCAAAAAAGCGTCGTCTCATATTAAAGCTAGTCCCGTCTAAAACCCATTTCCACTTCGTGCACTAAAAGAGCAGAAAACCCGAGCATGGATTGGGTCATTTCCTTTGCTTTAGCGCGCAAGTAGTTATAGCCTATAAGAGCGGGAATGGCGATCAAAAGACCGATGACTGTGGTGGCTAATGCTGTAGATAAACCGCTCATCACCACCTGATTCGATAAAGCAGAGACCCCTTTTCCCAGCCCTGTTAGGCTCACCAGAAGCCCCCAAACAGTCCCCAGAATCCCTAAAAAAGGGGCCAAAGAGATCGAGGTGGAGAGGATGAAAAGATTTTTTTCGAGGCTTTTGCTCTCTTTAAGAACTTTTTGATCTAAAAAGCTGCTTAACATCTCCACGTCAGAGCGGCTAAGAAAATGGATATCCACTCCGTCGAGTTTTCTATTGCGATCCATAAGGTCTATAGTGCACTTTTTGAAGTTTTTATAGAGGTGAAAAAGGGGGCTACACGTCAAGCTCTCCAAGAAGGTCTTTTCAAGAATGGATTGCTCTTTTTTTTGGAAGTTTTCCAGAAAAAGATGCATCTGTTTTTCTATCGAAAAAAACTGGCGTGCTTTAAAAATCAGCATGAACCAGGAGAGGAAAGAGACAGAAAAAAGGAGAAGGAAGATGATTTTTCCAAAACCGTCTGAGTCTTTGAAAGCGCTTACAAATATGTAAATGGATGTCATAATTTTTCTCTAGAAGGGCGGTGAAAAAGTTTTTTAGTAAACCTTATTCTTTAGCTGGGTAGTTGTCAATAGACCTCTTTTTCTTGAAATCCCTTTTAAGATCTCCATGCACCTCCAAAAAACCTCTCTTGTTTAATCCTTTCAACTATTACACTAGTCCCGTAAAAAAATATTCAAGAGACATGATTGATACACACTGCCATTTAGGGGACGATTACAAAGAGGTATTACAAAGAGCCTTTTCAAAAGGGGTGCACCACGTCATCAATATCTGTATCCACCCCAGCGATATCGAACGGGGGCAAAAAATTGTAAAAGAGTTTCCCTCAGCGCCGATGGTAGCAGGTATCCATCCCTGCCATGCCCATGAGGTGGAGGCCAACCACTTTGAGCAGATCGTCCGGTTGGCTGAAGAAAAAAAGATCGTCGCAATAGGGGAGACCGGTTTGGATCTTCACCATTCAAAAGACCACCTTGAGATACAAAAAGAGTTTTTCAAAAAGCACATCGAGCTGGCAAATGATTTAGATTTAGCCCTCTCTATCCACTGCCGAAACGCCTATAATGAGCTTAAAGAATTTGTGGAAAAATACCCGATTAAAAGGGGCATTTTACACTGTTTTGCAGGCCCAAAAGAGATTGCAAGGTGGGCCTTGGATGCGGGTTTCACCCTCTCTTTCAGTGGTGTTGTGACATTCAAAAATGCGATAGAAATGCAAATGATCGCCTCCACAACCCCCCTATCTCAGTTGCTTGTAGAGACCGACGCCCCTTGGCTTGCCCCAGAGCCTTTTCGAGGAAAAACAAATGAGCCCTCCTATATCCCTTACATAGTGGATAAGGTGGCCGCGTTGCAAAAAAAGCCGGTGCAAGTAATTCAGGAGGCGATCTATAGGAATGCCCAAGAGCTTTTTAGGTTATAGCAGCCCTTTTTTCTTTTTAAATTTTAAAGTGCACATTAACGAGGATTTTACTTCAAAAAAACGTTTAAACAGCGTTTAATACAAGACTAGGAGCTTGCTATCTGAAAACTTACCTCTCTTTTGATAGTGAGTTCCTATGCTCTTAAGGTTTTAGCGAAAATGTTTTTAGGGGCACTGGATACTTTAACTTAGATGAGACGCGATGGATCCTCGTAAAAATAATCTTCCCAAAGAATTTATCTATTCTCGGCTACACTCTTTAACCGGTTTACTGATAGTCATTTTCCTTTTTGAACACCTGCTCACTAACTCGCAGGCGGCACTATTTTTCGGTGATGATGGTGCCGGTTTCGTAAGGATGGTAAATTTCATTCATGATCTGCCCTATTTGCAAGTGATTGAACTCACCTTTATCGGGGTGCCAATTGCCTATCATGCGGTGATCGGAATTCGAAAAGCGATTTATGGGCGCTCCAATTCTTTTGGTTCAATAGAAGGGGCAAAACCCTACATGCCCTACACCCGTAGTCGCGCTTATACTTACCAGCGCTGGACCGCGTGGATTCTTTTGATCGGAATCATTCTGCACGTCGCCAACTTTAGATTTTACCTCTATCCAGCGGAGGCTAAGGAGGGGAATAAGCGCCTTTTTTTTACTAGAGTCTATTTTGACAAAGGGCTCTATACACTGCAGGATAGATTAGGATTTAGTCTGTACAATTCGGGACAGATCGAGGAGTATAAGCAATCTCTAGATAAAGAGATGGCTCAACAGGCACTTGTAGATCAGCGTTTGAAAGAAGTGGATGCTAATGGGACCCAGTACAACCTTGAGGCATCTGAGCTTGGAAAGGAAAAACTCAAAGCGATGGAGATGGAAGATTTTTATTCTGGTCTCACAAAAAGGGAGCTCCATGAGGATCAAGTGATTCTTGTTACCTCCTCTTTTGGAACATCCCAATTGATGAACGTGCGCGATGTATTCAAAAGCCCGATTAAAGCT